>CAZVNU010000239.1:0-4197 GCA_964628335.1 uncultured Phycisphaeraceae bacterium | reverse complement strand
GAAGGCCGGCTTTACTACTTCTTTTTGAAGGATGAGTGCATGCCGGCCGCCGCCAATTGGCCGGCCAGTTTCTCGGCATCGGCACCGGTGCCAAGGTACAGATCGGCGCGCCCCGGCGAACGGATGGCTCCGCCGGCGTCCTGGTCCAGCATCAACTGGTCGATCGGCTTGATCTTGCCGGTGGCGCTGTCTTCACCGGTGCGCACCCACGCCACGGCCGCCGGCGGGAACACCAGTTTGTCGGTGGCGATCGAACGCTGCGCCGTCACCGGGAAGCCAAGGCAACCCGACGGCCACGATTCGGCCGGATACTCGGTGAAGAACGGCATGCGGTCGTTGCGGCGGATGTAGCCCATCAACTCGTCGGGATGGTTGGCGAAATAAGCGCGGATCGCTTGGATGGAAATACGGTCAGCGGAAATCTTGCCGTCCTTGACCAGCAACTTGCCAATCGAGGTGTAGGCGTGGCCGTTGGTGCCATGGAAGCCCACATGCTTCACGCTGCCGTCGCTCATGTCGAGCTTGGCGCTGCCGTTGACTTCGATGGCATAGGCATCCAGCGCATGGGGCAGGTAAAGCATTTCAAGCCCGTTGAGTTTCCCGCTGTCGTAGAGATCGCGGCGGGTGGGATAAACCCGTGCGGCATCGGGCCCGCGGTTGATTTCATCACCGGCCGGCAAATCCGCCGGGCGCTTGTAAATCGGGTTGGCGAAGGCATCGGTCCGGGTGGCGGACGCTGAATAGATCGGCGAGTGATAGGCGGTGAACAGCACGGTATTCTCGCCGTCGCAGCCCACGGAGGTGTACACGTCGAACTGCTCGCGGATGCGCCGCTCGGCCTCTTGCGGCGTGGCGGACGAACGCACCACGCGGTCAAAGGCCTGCGCGCTGGCGGCGGCCTTTTCAAAAGTGATGGTGGAAATCTGGCCGGTCGGAAACTTGCCCTGCTCGGACTTCTTGGCATAAGCGCCGGGGCTGGACTTCTTGGCATACCACGCCACGCTGCGCTGCAATGATTCACGGAAAGCCGGGTCGCTGAATTGGGCGAGCAGGTTTTGCATCGAAGGGATTTCACCCGGCGCCAATTTGCGCAGGCCCGATTCACCATCGGCCAGTTGGCGGGCGTAGTTCTTCTTTGCCGGCTTCCGCTCCGCAACCGGCTTGGTCTGGCACCCGGTCAGGGGGGAAACGGCGAGTGCGGCAAGCACGGAAGCCAAGGCCAAAATGGAACAACGATGGGTGCAACAAGGGGTGGTCATGGGACGAATCCTACCGCAAGGGCGGATTTTCTGCGGGGGTCAAAAACCTTTTGCAGGCGCCTTTTGGACCATTTTCATGGATTGCCTGCCCGCCGAAGGCGACCTATACTTCATCCCTTATGCTGATCCATGTCACCTGCCCCAGTTGCTCGGAACCCTACGACATCGCCGACACCTTTGCCGGCGGCGTTTACCGCTGCACCAAATGCAACACGCTGATGTCGGTGCCCAAACCCCTGATGCCCCCGCCGGCCACCCGGCTCGCCCCCGGCATGGGCAAGGTGGTGTCACCGGATGAAATGGAACGGCGCGGCTCCTCGCAGCCGAGCAAAGCCTCCAGCTCAGTCAAGTCCGCCAGCAAAACTACCGGCAAAGCTACCGGCAAAGCCACCGGCAAAACCGCCACCGGCAAGTACGGCAAAAAAGGGCCGCCGCCCTCTTTGCTTGGGCAATACAAATGGCACTTGGCCAGCATGGGCGGCTTGCTGCTGGTGGCCGGCATCGTGTACACCGTGGTCAAAGCCAACAGCAAAGTCACCGAGATCAACCAAGTTCCCGAAGGCCCCAAAAAGCGCCCGGTGAGTCCCTATGTCTTCACCTACGCCAAAGGCGTGCTCACCAACGACAAGCCCAATGTGCTGGGCCTGCCGTTGTCCGGCAATGTGGCGGTGATCATTGACGGCAGTTCCGATCTGGATGGCGTGCGCCCCGCCCTGCACAAATTGCTGGCCGCCGGCCTGATTGGCAAACCGTATGACAAACCCATGGCGAGCTTCGTCTACGCCACCGGCGATGACGCCAACAAACTGCCGAGCCTCAAGGCTTTTGCCGGCAACGCGCTCGATGCCGGCAAGACCCTCGCCGATTTTTTCGGAAAAATCAAACTGACCAACCCCAAGCGCATGGACACGGTGGATGCCCTCAAGCCGGCGATCCAAACCGCCATCACCCAGATCGTCCCCAATCAAACGCGCCATATCGTGCTGATCATCGGCCGCAACCTCACCGCCTATTCGCAGAACCAGCTGGTTTCCGCCTTGGAAAAAACCTCGCAATACAGCACCCAAATCGACTTGGTGGCCATCGATGGCAACATCGGCGACATGGGCGACCTGACCGACTTGGTCTCCAAAACCCGCGGCCTCTCGACGGCTGTCTCGGCCACCGCCGTGCAAAACGCGGCCAACTCGGTGAAATAAGCCCCTGATTCATCCAAACAAAAAACCGTGCCATGCACGGTTTTTTGTTTGATTGGAAGTGGGTACATCACCATCAGGCAACCGGGGTGCCACGCCCCATCTCCCGCAAATGGCGGAAGTGCGAGCCCACGCCGGACCAGAATGATCTGTGCTCGCGGTAAGCCACGCCGAATTCCTTGCAGGTTTCTTCGACCAGTTTGGTGATGGCCGGGTAGTGCACATGGCAGACGCGCGGCAGCGAATGGTGCTCGATTTGGAAATTAAGACCGCCCAAAAACGCCGCCAAAAACGGGTTGCTGCGGCCGAAGTCCACCGTGCTTTCAACCTGGTGCACGGCCCAGGCCGCATCGATGGTTTCCGGATTGCCCTCGGGCCGGGCAAACTCGGCATGCTCGACCGCATGGGCCAATTGGAACACCACCGACAGCACCATGCCAAGGATCACGGCCGCCACCGCATAGAACAGCGGCACCGCCCACCACGCGTAGGCCCCGCTGTGCACACCCCACCAGATGGGCAGGGCGAAAGCCCAGGCGAAGAACACCGCTTTACCGCCCCAGAAGATCGCCAATTTTTTGCCGCGCGGACGGGGGAAGCGGGCGCCGCCCAGGGTGCCGGTGAAATAGTTGACGAAGTCGTCGTAAAAATGCCACTTGATGACCAGCAAGCCGTACAGCGGCCAAAGGTAGAAATGCTGGAAGCGGTGGAACCACAAACGGTCCTGGTGCGGCGAGAGACGGCCCAAGACGCCCAGCTCGATGTCGGTGTCGTGGCCGTGGATGTTGGTGTAGGTGTGGTGCAGCACATCGTGCTTCCAGTCCCAGATGTAGGAACTGCCGCCGATCAAATCGAGTGAGCAGGCCGCCAACTGGTTGATGGTGTTGCTCTTGGAATAGGCATGGTGCCCGCCGTCATGCTGGATGTTGAAGGCGATGCCGGCGGTGGCCAGCCCCAAAAACACCGACAACGGCAGCGCCACGGCCCACTGGTGAATCCCGAGAAGATCGGCCAGCGGGGCGGAAAAGAACACCAAGGCCGCGTAGAGGCCGGCAAACACGGACAGGTACACGGCGGACTTCGCGTACATCAGCCCGCTGTCGCGCGGTGATTTGCCGGTGGTTTTGAAATAGGCATCCACGCGCTGGCGCAGGGCCTTTTGGAATTCCAAATTGCGTCCGAAGCGCACGCGGGTGCGGTCGGCGACGACTGCAGCAGGTTTGGTGGAGGTAGACATGGGAGGGTTGAAAATGGGATTGGAAAGGCGGAATCAAATCACTCGCTGTGCAGCTCAAGGCCGACCGATGAATCCATGCGGCTGTCGACTTCCACCGGCAACGCTTCCGGATCAAGCGAAACGGCCACCCGCTTGGACCTGCCGCGCGCGTTTTTGGCGCCGTCATTGCGGATGGCCTGCAACCGGTTGAAATAGGCGGCATCCACATCGTTGGTCACATAACGACCGTCAAACACCGAGCACTCAAACACCTTGGCGCCCTGGTTGCCGACCTGGCGCACGGCGGCGACCAGATCCTTGAGTTCCTGGTAAATCAGCCAATCGGCGCCGATGGCCTTGCCCACCTCTTCGTCGGTGCGCCCGTGGGCCACCAATTCCTCGGCGGCAGGCATGTCGATGCCGTACACATTGGGGTACTTGACCGCCGGGGCGGCGGAAGCGAAGTAAACCTTTTTGGCGCCGGCTTCGCGGGCCATCTGGATGATCTGCTTGCAGGTGGTGCCGC
>CAZVNU010000238.1:2562-4200 GCA_964628335.1 uncultured Phycisphaeraceae bacterium | reverse complement strand
GGGCTGGCAGGTGTTGGAGTGCGGGTGTCCCCACCCGCAAATGCCGCCCGGGGCTCAATGCCCCGGACGGCATTTGCGGGTGGGGACACCCGCGCTCCATCACCCGCCAGCCCTGTTGCGGCAGGGCGCCGCCGCCGTTTCAAATGCCCACCGGTTCGCCGGGGGCCGAGGGCAGCAGGCGGTCGTCGGCCAGTTTGGATTCATCTTGTTCCAGGTTGAGTCCTTTGCCCTTGGTGCCAAGCAGCAACAGGGGGCTGGCCAAGGCGATCGAGGACCAGGTGCCGACCAGGATGCCCACCATGGTGGCGAAGGCGAACCCGTGGATGGCCGGACCGCCGATCATGTAGAGGATGAAGCAGGAGACGAGGGTGGTCCCCGAGGTGATCATCGTGCGCGACAAGGTTTGGTTGATGGCGTCGTTGATGTTCTCGACGGTGGCGACCTTGAGCTTCCCGCGCTGTTCGCGGATGCGGTCGAACACCACCACCGTATCGTTCACCGAGTAGCCCATGACCGTGAGCAAGGCCGCCACCATGGCCAGGTTCAATTTGAAGTCCGCGATGCCAAGGGCGTGTCCGATGGCGGTGTCGCAGATCAGGCCAGAGAGAGTGATGGCGCCAAGGGTGATGCAGACATCGTGGCCCATGGAGGCCAAGGTGGCGAAGCCGTAGCGCACGGAGTTGAAGCGGAACCACACATAGCCGGCGATGCCGAGGAAAGACAGCAGCAGCGCCCACTGGGCGTCGTTGGCCATGGTGCCCGACACCTGGCTGCCGAAGACCGTCACATCCTCGAAGGCGCTGGCGCGCAGCAGGGCGTCCTTGATCAGGTTGCGCTGGGTGACGGCCAGGCCGTCCTTGGAGAACAGCGCCCCTTGGTCGGCGGCGTAGGAGGTCTGGTCGTCGGCGGCCACCACGACGAAGGCGGACCATGTCTTGGCCGCCCCGGCCCCGGTGGCGGCGGTCAGGGGCACGGTCTTCCAGTGGCGCCGGCTGAGTTTGTCGTGCGGGGGTTGGTTGCGCATGCGGCCCAGGCGGTCCTCGAATTGCGCCAAGGTCAGGGCCGGTTGCAATTGATCCACCACGATGGCGGCGCCGCCGACGAACTCGCGGATGTCGGCGTCCACGCCGCTTGGCAAATCGCGCTTGAGCACTTCGGCGAGGTTCCCGGAGAGGATCGGCAGCACATTGTCGCCGTCCTCGTTCGCCGGGCGGGCGGCGCCGGCGAAGGTGATCGGCGGCTCGGCATCGAGATCGCCTTCCAGGGCGGCCTGTACGATGTCGGTCACGGCGCGCGCGTCCACCACCAGGGTCTTCAGGCTGAATTCGCCGTATCGGCCGTCCCGGGAGGCTCCCACGCCGATCAGGTATTCGGACGAGAGCAGCGAGAAGTTCGCCACCGGTTCCAGCACGCGGGTTTGCCCGGCCTCGAAGGCTTTTTTGGATTCCTCGTGGCGCGCCGCCGCGGCCTCGACCACGGGCTTGACCCGTTTGGCCAAGGCGGCGTCGGGTACCGGCAGGTTCTTTTGCAGGTCGGCGGCGGCGGCGGCGGCCTTGCCGATGCGCTCGCGCACTTCGTCCAGGGCCAGCATCTTGCGCAGGGGTTTGTCGGCGGCGTCCACGCCGGTCTTCTTGAGGC
>CAZVNU010000238.1:1636-2552 GCA_964628335.1 uncultured Phycisphaeraceae bacterium | reverse complement strand
TTTCTCCGCCCCCGAAGCGCCATCCTTGGCCGGTTCCAGATCCACCCCCCGGTAGAGGGTCAGGGCTATCGAGGCGACGCACAGCGCGAGGGTGGCCGGCAGGAGGTATTTGCTCAGTTGCACCCACTTGATGGTGGGGGTGAGGGCCTTTTGCAGGCCGGGGATGACGGTGGGCAGCATGTGCAACTTCTTGGGTTTGCAGATCCACACGTACAAATCAAGGAACACATAGGCGCCGAACAACGCGGTGAACAGCGAGGCCAGGATGCCGATGCCCAAGGTTACGGCGAAGCCCTTGAGGTCGGCGGGCGTTTCCACCAGGTTGAAGGGGGCGGCACCGGCCAGGATCCAGGCCACCAGCAACTGGGTGACATGCGAGTCGATGATGGTCGAGAGCGAATTGTGGTGGCCGGCCTGGATGGCGGCGCGCAGGTCCTTGCCACGGGCGGCCTCCTCGCGGATGCGCTCGTAGATCAGCACATTGGCGTCCACCGCCATGCCGATGGTCAGCACCATGCCGGCGATGCCGGGCATGGTGAAGGTGGCGTCGAACAGCGACATGACGCCAAGGATGATCAGCAGGTTGGCCAGGAGCGCGATGTTGGCGGTGATGCCGGGCACGAAGTAGTAGGCGACCATGAACAGGCCGACGGCGATCATGGTCCATTGCGAGGCGGCCAATCCCATGTTCAGGTTGTCGGCGCCCAGTTCCGGTCCGGTGGTCTTCTGGCTGACCGGGGCGCCGGCGATGCGGCCTTCCAGGGAGCCGGCCCGCATGGTGTTGACCAGATAGGCCACTTCCTGCTGGGTGTAGCGGCCGGTGATTTGCGCCCGGTCGGTGAGTTGGCTCTGCAGGTTGGGGGTGGTCAGCACGCGGCCGTCGAGCAGCACCGCCATCAGGCGGCCCACATGGTTG
>CAZVNU010000238.1:0-1626 GCA_964628335.1 uncultured Phycisphaeraceae bacterium | reverse complement strand
AGATGGACCAAAAGGGCTCCGAACTGCTGGGCGTGCTGACCGGCAACCATGTGGGCCGCCTGATGGCGGTGCTGCTCGACGGCCGCGTGCTGACCACATGGTTGCCGGTCAGCACGCCCAGCAGTTCGGAGCCCTTTTGGTCCATCTCGAAACTGACGCACAGCCCGCCGAACTGGTCGCGCGACACATCCGGGTTTTTCAGGGCCCAGCCTTTTTGGTCGGCGGTGATGGCGTTGCGGGCGGTGTCGTTGCCGACCAGGATCCACACCTTGCCGCCGTAGATCTGGGAGATCACGCCGCGGTCGCCCATCACCTGCTCGACCTTGCGGCGGGCCGCGTCCGCCTTGGCCTGGTCGCGGTCGGTGGAATCCTCCAATTGCTGGGTGATTTCCGCCAGCACGCGGTCGGCGCTCAGGCCTTCCAGTGGCAGGCCCAGTTTGTCGGCCAAGGCTTCCAGGTGATCGTTTTTGCCGGTTTTGGCACTCTTGGCATCGTTGATGTCCAGGTACTGCTCCAACGAGTCCACTTCGCACCACATGTATTTTTCGGCGCCAAAGGCCCGCGGCCCGCGCTCATGCAGTTTTTGGATGTAATGGGTGGGGTCGCCCAGATCCTCGTCCCGCCAGCGGGGGGCGATGCGGAACTCCACCTGCCCCGAACCCTGGATCAGGCGGTCCAGATCTTCCGGGGTTTCCAGCGCGCCTTTGACTTTTTCATAGGCGTTGTAGGCGGCCAAGGCCCGGTCCAGCGCCTGGGCGCGGGCGGGATATTCGGCCTTCAGGGCGTCCATCGCCTGTTGGCGGCGGGTTTTTTGCCCGGCGGCGACTTCTTGGGCGGTGAGGTCCTTGGAGGGCAACTCGCAAACCCGGGTCAGCACGGACGCGCGGAAGGAAGCGGCCTTGAGCAGGTCGGCTTCGGCGGCGGCGTAGGTTTTTTTGGCGGCGAAAAAACGGTCTTCGGCCGCCAGAAAGGCGGCATACCGGGCGTCGTCGGGGCTTTTTCCGGCGGTTTTCCAGGCTTTTTCAGCCTCCGCATACGCGGCTTGCGCGGCGGCCTTGGCCTGATGGGCGGCCAGCACGGCTTCGCCGCCGACGGGGGCTTGGTTCCGTGCCAGCAGGTCTTGCAATTGGTCGGCCGACAAGGTGCTCACGCTGGCCTCGTCGCGGGCTTTTTCCCAAGTGAGGCGCAACTCGGCGGTCTTGTCGTTGGGGGCCGGCATCAGCACTTGGATGCGCGATTCGCCAAGGCGTTTCCACACCAGATTGCGGGTGCCGGTGGGGTCCACGCGCCTGGACAGGATGCTGATGGTGCGGTCGACCACTTCGGCGGGGTCGCTGCCCTCGGGCACGATCACATCGTAGACCAGGGTGGTGCCGCCCTTGAGGTCGGGCCCCAGGGTCAGTCGGTCGGTGGGCACATAGCCGTTGGCTCCGGGCCAGTACAGCAGCGAACCGGCCGAGCCGACGACGGCCAGGAACAGCGTGATTCCCCACAAGCGGGATTTGAGGAAAAAACGCAGGCCAAGGGCCAGGGCGGAGCCGAGGAGCAGGATCAGAAGTGCGTTCGAGGTCATTGCGTGGGCTTTTCTAAATTACGGGAAAAGCGGCCCCCGGGCCGCTTTTCCCG
>CAZVNU010000237.1:3731-4200 GCA_964628335.1 uncultured Phycisphaeraceae bacterium | reverse complement strand
TCCTTGAAGGAGGATGGGCCGCAACATGCGGCAGTGGTGGCACAACGCCGGTCCGGGGCGGCTTATTGCGGCCATCGGGAAAAATTCCGGGGTATGATTCGCGGTCTATGGCCCTCCCCACCCGCGAAACGATTCTTCAGGCATTGCAAGTTGTTCTCGACCCGGAACTTCACCGCGATATCGTCACCCTTAACTTGGTCCGCAATCTTGAGCTGCAAGGCGGCGAGGTGGTGGTTTCGTTGAAACTCGACAGCATGGGGGGCGGCAAAAAAGCACATTTCCGTGAAGAAATCGAGGCCGCCTTGGCAGAGGTCGAAGGCGTGGAGACGGTGCGGGTGGAGTTTTCCGCCGGGCTTTCGATGCTCGCCGGCCATGGCAACCCCAAAAAGAAGGATGAACCCCTGCCGCCGCAGGAACAGGCGCGCAAGGACAATCCCTTGCCCCAGGTCAAACACATCATCGCGGTGGG
>CAZVNU010000237.1:0-3721 GCA_964628335.1 uncultured Phycisphaeraceae bacterium | reverse complement strand
GGTGGGCTCCGGCAAGGGCGGCGTGGGCAAAACCACGGTGTCGGTCAATCTGGCGGTGGCGCTGGCCCGCGAAGGCTTCAAAGTCGGCCTGCTCGACGGCGACATTTACGGCCCCTCGATTCCCACCATGCTGGGCATCAGCGGCCAAAAACCGGGGGTGGAGGGCCAAATCATCATCCCCTTCAAGGTGCATGACCTGGTGGCCATGAGCGTGGGCAGCCTGGTGACCCAGGAGCAGGCTTTGGTCTGGCGCGGGCCGATGGCCCACGGCGCATTCAAGCAGTTGGCCACCCAAACCCGCTGGGGGGTGTTGGATTATCTGATCATCGACCTGCCGCCGGGCACCGGCGATGTGCCGCTGACCTTGGCGCAATTGCTGCCATTGACCGGCGCGGTGGTGGTGTGCACCCCGCAAAAAGTGGCGCAGGATGACGCGAGGAGGGCCATCGCCATGTTCCGCCAGTTGGGCATCGAGGTGTTGGGCCTGGTCGAAAACATGTCTTGCTTCATCGGCGACGATGGCAAGGAATACGACATTTTCGGCAAGGGCGGCGCCGAGAAACTGGCGCTGGAAACCGGCGTGCCCTTCTTGGGCGGCGTGCCGATCAACACCGCGCTGCGCACCAACTCCGACGGCGGCACCCCGCATGCCAACTTCACCGATGGCGCGCTTGGCGGCGACTTGGTGTCGGTGGCCCGGGCGCTGCAGTTGCAGGTGCGGTTGTCGGAGTAAACACTGGGAGGGCGGACTTCAGTCTGCCAATCAAAATCGCGGCTCGATGCCGCGATTTTCAATTGCGCTGGCAGTGGATGGAAAAAAAGCAAACACGGCATCGAGCCGTGTTTGCTTATGGCAGACTAAAGTCCGCCCTCCCGGTGTTTCAGCACTCCCGCGCCACCCGGTTCAGCACATCCTGGCGCAGGTCCAGCGTCATCGGGCCGGGGGTGGCATCGCCGATTTCAGTTTTTTCGACCCGCACCACCGGCAGCACCTTCCAGTTGCCATTGGTCAAAAACACTTCGTCGGCCGACAGCAGATCGTCGATGGTCAGCATGCGTTTTTCGACCGGGATGCCGCGCACCGCGGCGGCCTCCAGCACGGTTTCGCGGGTGATGCCCGGCAACACCGGCGCACGCAGGGCTTGCTCGGCTTCTTCGCCGTGGGCGATGGGGGTTTTGAGAATGCCGTCCTTGGCCAAAAACAGGTTGGAGACGCAGCCGCTGGCCAAGTGGTTGGTGATCGAGAGCAGGATGGATTCCGAGGCCCCCAATTGCGCCGCCGCGCGCAGCGCTTGCAGGCGCGACCAGTAATTGAGGGTTTTGTGACCGGCGCCGGGGTCAAAGGGGTTGGCCAACGGGCCGTGCGCCGCCACCGTCACCCCGCGCTCGAAGTAGGCCGGATCGAACACGGTGGCTTGCGAAGGCACGATGGCCACGGTCTGGCGCACGGCGGCGGCGGTCTCATTGTCTTTGCGCAGCAGCGACAGGGTGCCGGCGGTCAGCGTCAGGCGCAGGCGGGCTTCCTGAAGGTTGTTGGCGGCAATCACCTGTTCCACCGCTTCCGCCAGCGGTTCGGTGTGCAGCGCGGGGGACAAACCCAGTTCATGGGCCGACTTTTTGAGGCGTTGCAAATGGCGGTCCAGGCGGAAGACTTTGCCCTGGCTGCAAAAGAAGGTTTCAAACAGGCCGACGGCGTGTTGGATGCCGGCGTCTTCGATGGAGACTTTGGCGTCGGCGGCGGGGACGAGTTGACCGTTGAGGTAGATGAGCATGGGGCGCAATTGTAAACTTGCGCCATGCCCAAACAAGTTGCCCTGCGTCATTTGCTTGAAATCACCCAAATTCCCACCGGCGCCGGCCGCGAGGCGCAGGTGATCGCGCATGTGCGGGCCTGGGCCAAGCGCAGGAAATTGCGCGTGGAGGCGGATGACTTTGGCAATCTGACGGTGAGGCGCAAGTTGGCCAGGCCAGAGGCCAAACCGCTTTATTTCACCGCCCATCTGGATCATCCGGCTTTTGTGGTGGAAACGGTGGAAGGCCCCAAAACACTGCTGGCCCGCTTTCGCGGCGGGGTGGGAGACGGCTATTTCGTGGGTGGGAGGGTCGGCTTTAGCCGACCATTGGGCCGGATTGTGGCGTTGATTGAAACCCGTGCCCAAGCCGCCGCCCAAAATCCCCATGCCGACCAACTGGTGCGCGTGAAATTCAGTCAGCCCCATGCGCGCAAAGTTGGCGATCTGTTGCCTTGGCATCTGCCCAAATCGCAAATCAAAAAAGGCCTTCTTCGCGCCCCGGCCTGCGACGACCTGGCCGCCGTGGCTGCCGCGATTTCAGCCTATGAACGCCTGTTGGAAAACCCCAAGACGATGGGCGATGTGCGCTTGTTCTTCACCCTGGCCGAGGAGGTCGGTTTTATCGGCGCCATCGGCGCCTGCAAGGCAAAGACGCTCCCCAAAGACGCCCTGCTCATCAATCTCGAAAATTCCAAGGCGCAACCGGAGGCTCCGATCGGGCAAGGCCCCATCGTGCGCGTGGGCGACCGCATCAGCGTGTTCGATCCGGCGCTGACCTTCGCCGTCGGGCAGGTGGCGGAAAACTTGGCGAAGGAGAAGCCGGATTTCAAATGGCAGCGCAAATTGATGCCGGGCGGTGCCTGTGAATCCACGGCCTTTGCGTTGTGGAATTATCGGGCGGCGGCCCTGTGTTTGCCGCTGGGCAATTATCACAATCAAGATGAGGCAAAAGAGAAAATTGCGCCGGAATTCATCGCGCTTGCGGATTACCTTGGGTTGGTGGAGTTGTTGGTGGCGCTTGGGCGCAAGTTGAAGACGACACCGGGGACGGCGGGGCTCAAGGAGAGGTTGGAGGAGCGGTTTGAAAAACTTGCTCCCATTTTGCATTGCGAAGCAATGCCTGTTCCTGGCCAGGGGTAAAACCCCTGGGGAGAGGAATTTCATTTTTTCTTCCTTCGTCCCGCCAACCATTTTGCCAGAGACTTTGGGCTTTCCGCCGATGGCCTGCCCACCAGCAAATCCTCAACCGAGATGTCTTCATCTAGGTCGATCCAATGGATGCCGTGCCCAGCGCCAACCAGGCGGCAATGCGCGCGTTCGGTGGCTGTGGCGTGTTTTAGGCGCGGGTACCACGCCAATGGAACCGATATTTCGCGGTCATCGGATAATTCCAAGGTGAGCGCATCACGCGTGGTGTGAATGCGCTGGGCGGAAGGGATTTCAATCATCAAAGAAGTCATGCCAAGCCTCCAAGAGGGCGTTTTGATGTTTTACCACCAATGCTTCGATTTTCGACAAGTCGCGGGCATTCAGACCGTGGCTTCGTTCCAAATGAATGGGCGATAACCAGAACTTGGCCTCACCGTCGCCATCTTCCACATGCACATGCTCTGGCTCATTGCGGTCGCCGGAGTAGAAGAAAAATCGAAATGAGCCTTGGCGTAGAACGGTGGGGCCATGGGCTGGATTCTATCCGCGCATGACCTTCGGCGCCTTCAACCCCAAGAAGTTCGCCAAAATCAACGGCCCTTCCAGCGTCAAAAACGATTCCGGGTGGAATTGCACGCCTTCGACGGGGGCCGGGCCGAACACGCCGGGCTTGGCGCGCAGGCCCATGATTTCGCCTTCGTCGGTCCAGGCGGTGATCTCGAAGCGTTCCTTGTCGAAGGATTCCGGGGTGATCACCAGGCTGTGGTAGCGGGTGGCGG
>CAZVNU010000236.1:0-4200 GCA_964628335.1 uncultured Phycisphaeraceae bacterium | reverse complement strand
GCGGGTGGGGACACCCGCGCTCCAACAAGCACTTGCGCTGTTGACCCGCCAACCCCGTGGCTCATGTCTCCGCTTCCATCTTCGGGCAAAGTCCTCCTGTATCCTCCCCCCATGCCTCCCCCCGACGACCACCGCTGGTTTTTCCGCCTGCGTCTGGCGCTTTACGCGCTCTTGGGCGCCGGCTGCGCGCTGGCCTGGCTGCTGCTGCGGGTGGAAAACCCCGGCAGCCTGTTTTTGCTGCTGGCCCCGCTGGCGGCGTTTTCGCTGCTGCCGGGCCTGCTGTACCCCGGCCGCGCCATGGCCATCGCCTCGGCCCTGGCCGACACCCTTTTCCTGACGCTGTTCCTCTCGTTGACCGGCGGCCCGTCCAACCCGTGCACCGCGCTTTATTTCGTGCAGGTGGTGTGGGTGGCCATCGCTTTGGGCGGCGCCTGGTCGTGGGCTTTCGCCGCCCTGACCACCCTGGCCTACGCGGTGCTGTTCACCTGGAACCGCCCGCTGTTCAACGCGGCGGGGCAGGTCGTTTTCGCCAGCCAGCCACACCCGGTGATGCACGCGCACGACGGTTTTGCGGCCCATGTCCACAGCGAATTCATCCGCCACCTGAACCTGGCCTGGATGATGCACGCTTTTGCCGCCTTCACCCTGGCCGGCTTCCTGCAACACCTGCTGCGCGAGCGCAAGGCGCGCGAAATGCGCGAATCGGCAACACAAGCCAAAGCCGACCAATTCGCCGCGCTGGCCGCCATGGCCGCCGGGGCCGCGCATGAAATCGCCACCCCCTTGGCCTCCATCGCGCTGGCGGCGGCGCAAATCGAGAAGCAGACCGGCGGGCAACCGGCGGCGGATGCGGCGCTGATCCGCGAGCAGACCGCCCGCTGCCGCGCCGTGCTGGATGCGATGGATCCGCAAAACGGCGCGCGCGGCTTCGCGCCGTGGCGGGATTTGCGCCTGTCACTCGAACGGCGTTTCGGGGCGCGGCTCAGGGTGGAAGCCGGCGACGAAATCCCGGACTTGGGACTCAACCCGCTGGCCGCCGAACGCGTTGGCGCCAACCTCATCGACAACGCGCTGGACGCCGCGCCCAGCCAACCGGCGCAACTGCATGCCGCGGTGGATGGCGGCCATGTCCTGCTGACCGTTCGCGACCGGGGACCGGGCATGGACGACGCCACCCTGGCCCGCGCCGGCGAACCGTTCTTCACCACCAAAGACGCCGGGCGCGGCATGGGGCTGGGCCTGTTCGTCTCCCGCCTGCTGGTTGAACGGGCCGGCGGCTCGCTCGCACTGACCCGGCCGGACGAGGGCGGAACCTGCGCCTGGGTACGCGTGCCGTTGGCCGGCACCACGGAGACCCCATGAACGCCAAAGCCAAAGCCCGCCCCAAACCCACCGCCTTGGTGGCTGACGACGATGCCGTTTTGCGCGGCCTGTTGATGCGCGCGCTGACCGACCTGGGTTTCGCCTGTCTGGGCGCAAGTTCGGTGGACGAAGCGCTGGCCGCGCCCGCGCCGGACCTGGCCGTGCTGGATGTGCGCATGCCCGGCGACGGTTTGCAGGCCGTCGCGCCGCTGGTGGCCAAGGGAACCTGCGTGGTGCTGCTCACCGGCTACGGCTCGATTCCGCTGGCGGTGGAAGCGGTGAAACTCGGCGCCGCGGATGTGCTGACCAAACCGTGCGATGCCGAGCGGATCGTGGCGGTGCATGAAAAATGGCTGACGGAGCGGGCGGGCACAACGGACCGCGAACTTGCAGTCCGCGATTCAAAGTCCTTGCGGACCGCAAGCCCGCGCTCCTCCGTCGCCCCGGCCCCCTCCCTCTGGCGCGTGGAGTGGGAACACTTGCAGCGCACCCTGGCCGATTGCGGCGGCAGCGTGTCGGAGGCGGCCCGCCGACTGGGCATGCACCGGCGGAGCTTGCAGCGCAAGTTGAAGCGCAAGCCGCCGGCTTGAGGTTGCGACAAGTTGTCGCGGGAAACACCGACCCGCAGGGCCGGGGTGTTCCTACCCTTTCCGCATGCTCAAACCCACCCCCCTGCTGCTCGCCCTGCTGCCCGTTTCCCCCTTGGCTTTCGCCCAGGACGGCGCGCCTGCCACCCTCCCCCCCGCCGCCGCCGTCGAAAAACTGCCGGAAATCACCGTCACCGGCCGCGCCGACTCGCTGGTGGGGTTTGCCGATTCCGCCTCGCAAGGCTCGGTCGGCCGCGACCACCTGGACACCCGGCCCCTGCTCCAACCCGGCGAAATCCTGGAAACCGTGCCCGGCCTGGTCATCACCCAGCACTCCGGCAGCGGCAAGGCCAACCAGTATTACCTGCGCGGCTTCAACCTCGACCACGGCACCGACTTCGCCACCTCGGTGGACGGCATGCCGGTCAACATGCCCTCGCACGGCCACGGCCAAGGCTACTCCGATCTTAATTTCGTCATCCCGGAATTGGTCGAACGGGTGGATTTCCGCAAAGGTCCGTACTTTGCCGACAACGGCGACTTCGCCTCGGCCGGTTCCGCCGATTTGGCGCTGGGCCTGACGCCGGGCACCGGCTTTGTCACCGCCGAATTCGGCTCATGGGGCCGCCACCGCCAGGTGATCGCCAATGCCTTTGATTTTGGCCAAGACACCTTCACCGTGGCCGCCGAACACCTGCGCCACAACGGCCCGTGGGACAACCCGGAAGGCTACGAAAAAATGAACGCCTTCCTGCGCTGGCGGCGCGGCGACGCCGAGCAGGGCTGGTCGCTGACCGGCATGGGCCACCACGGCGACTGGAACAGCACCGACCAGGTGCCGCAGCGGGCGTTGGACGCCGGCCTGATCGGCCGCTACGGCGCGCTCGATCCTTCCGATGGCGGTAATTCCCAACGCTACAGCCTGCAAGCCGAGGCGCACTGGAACACCGCCGACAGCGAAACCCAACTGTCCGCTTACGCCTTTTATTACGACCTGGCGCTGTCCAGCAACTTCACTTTTTTCATGGATGATCCGATCAACGGCGACCAGTTCAAGCAAAAGGACCGCCGAACGGTGGAAGGCTTGCGGGGCAGCCACCTGTGGCGCGCGGCCGCCGGCGGGGTGAAGATGGAAAACATCGTGGGCTTCCAATTGCGCAGCGACCAGATTGACAACAGCCTGACCAAGAGCCGGGCGCAAGTGCCGATTTCGCAGGTTCGGGCCGACCGCATCTGGGAAACCTCCGGCGCGCTTTATTTTCAAAACACCTGCTTTTGGACCCCCTGGCTGCGCACCACCGCCGCCCTGCGCGCCGATGCGTTCCATTTCGATGTGAACAGCGACAACCCGGCCAACAGCGGCGACAAGACCGCCACCATCGCCAGCCCGAAGTTCGGCGTCGTTTTCGGCCCGTGGGCGCACACCGAGTTTTACGCCAACGCCGGTCTGGGCTACCACAGCAACGACGCGCGCGGCGTCACCACCACCTTCGACCCCGGCTCGGCGACGGCGGTCAGCCCGGCCGACCCCCTGGTGCGCACCAAGGGCGCCGAAATCGGCGTGCGCTCTGCGGCGGCCAAGGGCCTGCAATCCACCCTCTCGCTGTGGCTGCTCGACAGCGATTCGGAATTGCTCTTCGTCGGCGATGCCGGCGCCAATGAACCGAGCCGACCCACCCGGCGTATCGGCATCGAATCCGCCAATTATTACGCCGTCAGCCGCCATCTGACCCTGGACGCCGATGTGTCGCTGTCCAAGGCGCGCTTTCGCGACCACGATCCGGCCGGGCGCCAGGTGCCCGGCGCGATCGAGTCGGTGGTCACCGGCGGCATTTCCGTGCGTGATTTCCATGGTTTTTTCGGCGGCCTGCATGCCCGCTATTTCGGCGCCCGCCCGCTCGTCGAAGACGATTCGGTGCGCTCCAAGGCCGCCTTCACCGTCAACTTGTCGGCCGGCTACCAGATCAACGACCACTGGCAGGTCAAGGGCGAAGTATTCAACCTGCTCAATCGAAAAAATCAGGATGTGGCCTACAACTATGAGTCGCAACTGCCCGGCGAAGGCGCGCCGGTGGCCGATGTGCACCTGCACCCGGCCGAGCCGGCATCATTCCGCTTGAGCGTGACGGGGAAGTTCTAAAGCATGAAAAACAGCTTGAAAAGAGGATGCGCCATGGCGCATCCTCTTTTTTTCGGGGCCAGGGCTGGCGGGTGATGGAGCGCGGGTGTCCCCACCCGCAAATGCCGCCCG
>CAZVNU010000235.1:1222-4208 GCA_964628335.1 uncultured Phycisphaeraceae bacterium | reverse complement strand
AGCGTGCCAGCGTCCCCTCCCTGACGGTCGGGGTTCCTTGACCCGCCAGCCCTGTTCGCTGTCCGTGGCACCCTTGGGATTCGTGTTCCCCGTTTACAATTCCCCCATGCAAACCCGTCTTCTCCACGCCAACGACCCCGTCCACATGCTCGAAGCCGGCGCCACCTTGCGCCAGGGCGGTTTGGTCGCCATGCCCACCGAAACCGTCTACGGTTTGGCCGCCAATGCCAAGGACGAACAGGCGGTGGCCAAGATTTTCGCCGCCAAGGAGCGGCCCTCGTTCGACCCGTTGATCGTGCATGTGCCGTCGTTTGATCAGGCCGAAGGCTATGCCACCTTTGATCCCGTCTCGGCGCAATTGGGCCACGCTTTTTGGCCAGGTCCATTGACCTTGGTGCTTGAGCGCAAGCCCGAGGGCGGCATTGGCGATCTGGTGACTTCGGGCCTGTCCACCGTGGCCATCCGCGTGCCCTCCAAGCCCGCCGCCCGCGCCCTCTTGCGCGAGGCCGGCGTGCCGTTGGCCGCCCCCAGCGCCAACCGTTTCGGCTCGGTCAGCCCGACCACTGCCGCCCATGTGCAGGCCGAATTGGGTGGGCGCATCGACGCCATTTTGGATGCCGGTGCGTGTGAGCGCGGCATTGAATCCACCGTGGTCAAGGTGGAGAACGGCAAGCCCGTCATTTTGCGCCTTGGCGCCTTGTCGGTGGCCGACATCGCCCAGGAATTGAATTTGAAAGAGGCGCAAATTGAAGTGCGCCAAGGCTCTTCGCGCCCCGGTGAGGCCATGCCTTCGCCGGGCATGACCGACCGCCATTACGCGCCCAAAACCAAAATGCGCTTGGTCAGCGCCGCCGAGTTGAAGCAGCGCCCGCATTTGTTGGTCGGCCTGCTGGCGTTCTCGGAGCCGCGGCCCGGCTTCCATGCGATGGAAGTCTTGAGCGAAACCGGCCACAGCGTGGAAGCCGCCGCCCGCTTGTTCGCCGCCCTGCGCCATTTGGATGAGGCCGGCTGCATGGAAATCTGGGCGGAATCGGCGCCTGCCGATGCGGCGGGTGGACTGGGCGCGGCGATCAATGATCGGTTGAAGCGGGCGGCGGGGTAAATGGGAGCGCGAGGCTCTGTCCTCGCAAACAAATAAGGCATGCCTCTATTCTTGCGAGGGCAGAGTCTCGCGCTCCCAAAACAAAAACCCCCGCGCCTTCGCGCGGGGGTTTTTCATTCATTTCTTCTCAAGTTGCCAGGTCCCCGAAATATCCCCGGAGGCCATCACGATCATTCCACTTACCATGGAACGCGTGATGGTTACCGTTTGAGTGCCAAGCCGGTAGTGCGTGGATGTGCCATCCTTGCCTTGGACCACCTCCGGATTGAGGATTGTTTTTCTAGGATTTACTCCAATCGCGACAAGGATTTCTTGGTCAGACATCCCAAGATTCAATGTGGGCGTGCGTGCGCAGCCAATCACCGCCAACGCAATGAGAATGGCCGGACAAAAGGGCAGGAGTGGCCTCATTATTCGCCTCCCGCCGCCACTTCCTTCGTCTCTTCCCCGCCCGCCACGCTGGCCACCGCGACCAGCTTGTCGTCGCCGTCGAGGGTCATCACCTTGACGCCCTGCGAGCCGCGGTGGGTCAGGCGCACTTCGTCGGCGCGGGTGCGGATGGCCTGGCCTTCCGACGAGAGCAGCAGGATTTCTTCGCCGGGTTCCACCGAGCGCACCGAAACCACCGGGCCGTTTTTGTCGGTGATCTCCATGTCTTTGCGGCCCTTGCCGCCGCGCGACTGCACGCGGGTGGTGCCGTCTTCGCTTTGCACCAGGTATTCCCGGGTGTCGGTGCGCTTGCCGTAGCCTTTTTCGGTCAGGGTCAGCAACACGCCTTCCTTCTCGGGGTGGATGGCCACGGCACCGATGACCTGGTCGCCATTGCCCAGGTTGATGCCGCGCACGCCGCTGGCGGTGCGGCCCATTTCGCGGGAGTCGGTTTCGTCAAAGCGGATGGCGATGCCGTTTTTGGTGCCAAGCAGCAGGTGGTCGGTGCCGCGGGTGTGCAGCACCTGGATCAGGCTGTCGCCTTCGCGCAGGTTGACGGCGTTGATGCCGCGCGCATTGATGTTGCGGTAGGCATCCATCGGGGTGCGCTTGACGATGCCGTCCTTGGTGATGAACACCAGGAAGTCGCTGCAATTGGCGAAATCCTTGATGGCCAGGAAGCCGGTGGCCTTTTCGCCTTCCTGCAGGTTGAGCAGGTTGACCACATTGCGGCCCTTGCTGGTTTTGGGGGCTTCGGGGATTTCAAACACCCGCATGCGGAACACGCGGCCGGTGTTGGTGAAGCAGAGCAAATCGTCATGGGTGGACGAGATGAACACCTGGGCCGGGAAGTCGCCCTCGTTGGTCTTGGAGCCGATCACGCCCTTGCCGCCGCGGCTTTGGGTGCGGTACTCATCCACCGACAGGCGCTTGATGTAGCCCTGCTGCGAGCAGGTGACGGCCACGGTGGTGACGGGGATCAGGTCGGCGATGTCCACATCTTCGGCTTCCTGGGTCGAGATCTCGGTGCGGCGTTCGCCGATGGCGCGCTCGCCGCCCTTGGCCACGCTGAACATGGCGATCAGGTTGGAGAGGTCGGCTTTGATGAGGTCGAGCACCAATTGGTCGCTGGCCAGGATGGCTTCGTAGCCTTCGATTTCAGCCAGCAGTTTGGAGTAGTCGGCGACCAGTTTTTCAATTTCAAGGCCGACCAATTGGATCAGCTGCAGGCGGCCGATGGCCTCGGCCTGCACGCGGGTGAGCGAGACCGGGTTGCTGGCCGATTCCGCCAGGAAGCGGTTGGGGATTTTCTCGGCATGCGCATGGTCGGCGGGAATGCGGAAGCCGCGCTCCTGCAGTTTTTCGATGGCTTCGTCGCGGGTGCGCGAGGCGCGGATCAACTTGATCACTTCGTCGATGTCGCACACGGCGTAGATCAAGCCCTCGATGCGGTGG
>CAZVNU010000235.1:303-1212 GCA_964628335.1 uncultured Phycisphaeraceae bacterium | reverse complement strand
TGCTGCACAAGGCGCAAACCGAAGCCCACCGCATCGAGGGCTTGATCTACGCCGTGTGCAGCAGGAATTGGGTGCGACGGCGGATGACCTCGATGCGGTGGTCGATCCAGCAGCGGATCAAATCGCGCAGGCCCAGGGTGCGCGGCTGGCCCTTGACCAGGGCGATGTGGTTGAGGCTGAAGGTGTCCTGCAGCGGGGTCAGTTGGTACAACTGGTTGAGCACCACTTCAGGGTCGGCATTTTTCTTGAGGGTGATGACCAGGCGCATGCCCACGCGGTTGCTGGATTCATCGACCATTTCGGCGATGTCGAGCAATTTGTCGTCGGCACGCAGCACCTTGATCTTGTTGACCACGGCGTCGTTTTTGCTGACCTGGTAGGGCAGTTCCTTGACCACCAGCAAGTTGCGCCCGTTGCGCTCTTCCTGGTCGATCTTGGCGCGCACCACCACCCGGCCGCGGCCGGTGGCATAGGCCTGGGCCACGCCGGCGCGGCCGCAAATCAAGCCGCCGGTGGGGAAGTCCGGCCCGGGCACGATGCCCATCAGGTCGCGCAGCGAAATCTCGGGGTTGTCGATGCTGGCGATGATGGCATTGCAGATTTCAACCGGGTTGTGCGGAGCCATCGAGCAGGCCATGCCCACCGCGATGCCGGTGGAGCCGTTGATCAGCAAGTTGGGCAGGCGGGCCGGCAAGACTTTCGGCTCCATGTACTGGTCGTCGAAGTTGGGCTGCCAATCGACGGTGTCCATCTTGAGGTCGGCCAGCAAGTCCATGGCGTTGGCATGCAGGCGGGCTTCGGTGTAACGCATGGCGGCCGGTGGGTCCGGGTCCACCGAGCCGAAGTTGCCCTGCTTGTCGACCAGCAAGGCGCGGGTCTTCCAATCCACGGCCATGTTGACCAAGGTGG
>CAZVNU010000235.1:0-293 GCA_964628335.1 uncultured Phycisphaeraceae bacterium | reverse complement strand
CCTCGCAGCGGCGCATCCTGGTCGCCATGCACGACCTGAACCTCACGCCGTGCGGGTGGTACTTCTTCATCGTTTCGCCGACGATGCCGGCGCACTTGGAGTGCTTGCGGCCCGGCGTGAGGTTCAGGTCGTGCATGGCGACCAGGATGCGCCGCTGCGAGGGCTTCAAGCCATCGCGCACATCGGGCAGCGCGCGGTCCATGATGGTGGACATGGCGTAGGTCAGATACGAGTCGCCCAGTTCGCGTTCGATGGGCTGATCCACCCAGATGCCCACCTGGGTCGGAGGGGGA
>CAZVNU010000234.1:0-4217 GCA_964628335.1 uncultured Phycisphaeraceae bacterium | reverse complement strand
ACATCGTTGCGCAGGGCTTGGGATTCCACCAGTTGGGCCTGCAGGGCGGGATTGGACAGGTCGAACACGATGTCCAGCGCGCCGTCGCGCAGCAAGCCCAGCGAGATGGCGTTTTCGGCCACCACCTTTTGCACCAGACGGATGTTGCCCATGGCGTCTTTGTTCCAGTAGTGCGGATTCTGGTTGAGGGTGATGCGCTGGCGGGGCACCCATTCATCCAAGCGGTAGGGGCCGTTGCCGATCAGGGTGCCGGGCAGGAAATAGCGGACATCGCGCTGGACGCGCACGGAGCCGGGCACGCATTGGCGGCGGGCTTCCAACGAGGCGCGGTGCACCGGCGCAAAGGGGGGGAAGGCCAGCAACTCGGTGAAGTAGGTCGTTGGTCCAGCCAGTGTGATGGTCAGGTTGCGCCCGTCGGCTTTGAGGCCGACCAGCCGGTCGAAGGTTTGCTCCGTGCGGTCCCAGAGTTTTTCCGGCGTGCGCTGCGCGGCGTCGTTGAGCCAGGGATTGCGTTGCAGGAACAGGCGCAATCGGCCGGCTTTTTCGGCATCTTCGGGCTTGGGGTGGTCCAGCAGTTGCGCCTCGGTGCCGGCATTGAGGGCATCGGCGAGTTGGCAGGCGTTTTCGCGCCAAGCGGCGAAATCCTTGGCGCCGGCGATCAAGTCCATCAAGCTGGCGTAGCGGCCGGCGGTGTCGGGCAGCATCACGCGCATCCAGGCATGACGGAAATCCTCCGCCGTGACGGGATCGCCGTTGGACCATTTGGCATCGGCGCGCACGGTGAGTTGGTAGGTCAGGCCGTCCGCCGAAATTTCCGGCAACGCTTGCGCGCAGGCCGGCTCCGGTGCGCCGCCGCCGTAGGGGGTGGTGAGCAGCCGTTCGTAGACCGAGCGGATGATGCGGAAGTCGGCCAGGGTGTTGGTGTAGCCCGGATCCAGACTGCTGCAATCCGCGCCGACCGACACCACCAGCGCGCCGCGGCCTTGGGCGTCGTCAGGCAGGCCGGCGGTGTTTTTTTCAAAGGATGAAAAGGCCAGGGCGAAGGCGAAGGCGAGGATCAGGCCAAGGATCAGGACGAATTTTTGCATGGGATCATCCTATGCAATGCGCCGCAGACGCGCATGGTCGATCCGCGCCTTTTTCAGGTGCGGCATGATTTCATCGCGCCAGCGGTTGGCATCCGACCCGTAGCCGGCGGTGGGCTTGACTTGCGGCGCCATTTCTTGGAAGTAGGCGTTGAAGCGTTCCATCGCCAATTCACGGGCGTATTTGGCGGCCATCGAGGCCAGCGCCACCGGCAGGTGGAGTTCTTCCGAGCCGCTGGCGAAAGAAACGGTCATTTGGCGCGGGCCCTGTTCCAGGTGATAGACCGAGCGTGCGTCGGTTTCTTCCAGGATGCTCATGTTCGAGTCGGGGAAAATCTGCGCGAGCAGCGGGCGGTAATGGGTGCGCCCACCCTGGCGGTCGATGGCGACCAGGGTGGGTTCCTTGGCGAAGGATTCCCACAGGCGGCACAAATGGCCGGCGACCAAGGTGAACGACACCGAGGCTTTGTTGCCGGTGGCGCTCACCATCTGGTTGTAGCGGTCTTCATGCAGCATGGCGGTGCGCAGGCCAAGCAGGCGGACTTGCGCCTTGTCCAATTCGGTTTTGAGGACGCTGGCGCCGATGCGCAAGGCGGCGGGGTCGTTTTCCAGCGGCAGGCCCATGTCGCCGGCGTACCATGGCAAATCGCAGGCGCTGGAGAGGCCGGAGGGGGTCAGGGCCAGGCGCAATTGCGCCCATGAGGTGGGCAAGACGCCCGCGCCGCCAAGAAAGCCCAGCACGCCGGGTTCCAGGTGCTTGATGCCGGAGGCGGCGGTTTTCAGTTTCTTGGAATCGTTGACCAAGATGCGCCCCTTGGCGCCTTTGCCGGTCTTGCAAAGGGCCTTGCCCAGCAATTGCCACAGGTCGGGCGGATTTTCCACCGCCTGCCGGGTGCCATAGGCGAAATGTCCAAGGCGCAAAGCCGCGCAGCCCACGGTCAGGGGGCCGTACATGGGGCCGTAGCCCGCTTCGTCGATGCCGGCGTAGATGAGGGGCATAAGGAGGGTCGGCTTTAGCCGACCAGAAGGATAAGGGACTGCCAACGGATGCACTGTAAGCGCAAGGGCTGGCGGGTCAAGGAACCCCGACCGTTAGGGAGGGGACGCTGGCACGCTATTTCGGCGGTTGCTCGTCCCCTCCCTGACGGTCGGGGTTCCTTTTCAAAGGGATGACACGCGTGACCCGCCAACCCTGCTGCAAGCACAAGCGCCTTGGCTTGCAGCGCATTGGCCGGATAGACTATCCGCCTTTCCCATCTTTCCGCTTGTCCGTAGGTGCACTTGCCTTTGGACTTGCCAACTGGTCGGCTAAAGCCGACCCTCCAAGGAACCCCATGGCCACCACCGAAGAACTCATCGCCAAAGCCGCCGAACTGGGCAAACTCATCGCCGCGCACGAATCCGCCAAGGGGCTGGTCGCCGCCACCGCCAAGTTGAAGGCCGATCCTTCGGCCACCCAGGCGGTGCAGAAATTCAACCAATTGCTGCAGACCTTGGGCATGAAGGAGCAGTCAGGCCTGCCCATCGAGGTGGCCGAGAAGCGCCAGCTTGAGGACCTCCAGCAGCAGGTGGCGACCAACCTGTCGCTGCGCTCGTTCCAAGCCGCCCAAGTGGCCTATGTGGAGTTGATGCGGTCGGTGGACGAAGCGCTGACCTCGGCCGGCCCAGATCCCTTGGCGGTGCCGGGCACCCAGCCGCCAGCCGGCGGCCAACTGATGCATTGATTCTTGGGCGCCTGCCATGCGTGCCCCCAATGAAAAAAGCCCGCATCAAGCGGGCTTTTTTCATTGGGGGGGACGGGGTCACTTCAGTTTTTCAGCAGGGATGGAAAAGGGCTGGGCTTTGAGCAGGGGTTCCCATTTGACCAGGGCGTCGAAGGCTTCCTTCCACTTGTTGAAGGTGCTCAGCGGCGCCAAGTCGGGGGGGAGCGCCCCGCCTGGGCCCAAGCGCACATATTGCGCGCGGATCATCTTGTCGCAGGCTTGGACCAGGTCTTTGCGCCCCTTGCTTTGCAGTGCCTTGTTGTTGGGGTTGCCGGCGATCTGGGCGATGGCCAGTTTTTCATGGCGGTAGGCGACGGCCAGCAGATGGTTGAGCAGGGCGCCTTTTTCTTCGCTTTGGATGAATTTGCGGTACAGGGTGTTGATGCCCAGCAACTCGATGTCATAGGACAAGGTGGCATCGGCCACATGCTCGTCCAAGCGGTTGTTGAGCGTGTCAATCAGCGCCCCTTGGGCGGCCGGGGTGGCGATGGTGCCCAGCAATCCCACCATTTCCTGGTAGGTGTTGCGGTCGGTTTCCTTGGCAATCTGGGCTGCCAAGGCTTTGGTCAGCAACTGTTCGCGGGCATCGCCGATGTCGCGCCGTTCGGCGGGGGTGGGCTCGATCAGCAAATGAATCGATTGGCAGGCTTTGTAGCGCAGGCCGGCGGACGGGCTGCTGACCATCGGTGCCAAAACCTGCACCGCATCCAAGGTGTTGACTTGGGCCAAAATGGTGATGACATTGACCTGCACCAGCAGTTTTTGGGAATCGAGCAGTTTTGCGCCCATGGCCAGCACCGCGTTGCTGATGGCGGTCTTGTAGGCGTTGGAGGCCCCGGGTGTGCGCAATTCTTTGATCAGGGTTTCGCGGGCGGCGCTGACATCTTCAGGCAGACCGCTGCGGATTTGGTTCATCTGGCGGGTGACCCAGGCCTCGATTTGCGCGTTTTGTTCGGCACTGATGGTGTTCGTGGTTTTGATGGAAGCGGTGTCGGCTTGGGCCATGGCGGGCATGGCCAGGGTGCCAAACGCAAGCAGGGCGGCGGTAAGCAAGAGCGGACGGTGAAAAGACATGGGTTTCTCCAAAGGGAGCGGTGGCAAAAGCGGCGGGAAGGCGAAATTATCCGGGGGGTGGGGGCGGTGTCAATCTTTATTTTCAAGATTGGGGTGGAAATCCAGCAGTGAAATCGCCTCCAGCGGGGTCTGGACCACTTGGTTTGCCCCGTGTGCGTGCAATTCCGCCGCGTCGCGGAAGCCCCACGCCGCCCCCACCGCGTAAAACCCGGCGGATTGGGCGGTTTGCATATCGGTCGAGGTGTCGCCGACATACAGCACCTCGTGCGCTGCAATGCCGCCAGCTCGGCATTGC
>CAZVNU010000233.1:0-4224 GCA_964628335.1 uncultured Phycisphaeraceae bacterium | reverse complement strand
TGCCGAGTTCACGCGCGAGATAGAGTGGCTCGCTGCCGATCCAGACGTTGGTGCCGATGCGCAGTACCGGCTCGGTATCGCGCACGCAGGCGGTCAGCGGCAGGCTCAAAGCAAGGACGGCAAGTAGAGGGAATGGGCGCATGGGCTGGCAGTGTAAGAGGGAGCGGCCCCAAGTGAAAATCCATGGATGACCCGATTTGCTATCATTGCCGCCCCCCGGAGAGGTGGCTGAGTGGCCGAAAGCGCCCGTTTGCTAAACGGGTATACGGTTAAAACCGTATCGGGGGTTCGAATCCCCCCTTCTCCGCTGAAAAACCGATGACCCAAAGGGTCATCGGTTTTTCAGCGGAGAAGGGGGGAATGCGAACCCCCGAAGCCGCGCGCAAGCGCACTGGGAGGGCGGGCTTTAGCCTGCCAATCCAACCCACGGCTCAATGCCGTGGGTTGGAAATCAGACGAACTTCTGGCGCCAATCCTCAAAGCCGCTGCGAGCATTGAGCCCTTGCGGCTTGTGGCAGACTAAAGTCCGCCTTCCCAGTGATAATCCCCCCATGTCCTCCCCCACTCCCCCACTCCACTCCGGCCTCAAACCCGCCCTGGGCTACGCCGCCTACCTCGGCACCTCGTGGACCTGGGTGATCGGCATGCTGTTCCCGGCACTCATCCTGCGTGATTACGGCCTGTGGGGCTTCGTGGCCTTCGCCATCCCCAATGTGGTCGGCGCGGCGGCGATGGGGTTTGTGTTGACGCCAAGACGGGCGAAGGCCCTCTTGGAAAATCACAAGACCGCCTGCGCTTGGTTCAGCGTGGTGACGATGGCGTTTCATCTGTTTGTGGTGGCGTGGTTGCTGCCGGCGCTGCTGGGGCAGTGGTCGGTGGGCATCGTGGTGTTGACCGTCGGTGCGTGCATCGTGGCCAAGAAACTTTGGGGTACCAAGGGGATATGGATCGCCTCGGGATTGGTGTGGCTGCTGTCAATGGCGATGTTTGCCAAAGGCAGCCAAACCGCAGGCGCATGGACAGGCGCAAATTGGGAAGCGGGACGCTTGGGCAAGGATGGCTTGCTGGCCTTCATTCCCGCTTCGGCCCTTGGATTTGCGCTGTGCCCGTATCTCGACCTCACCTTCTTGAAGGCGCGGGCGGAGACGGAAAAGAACACCGGCCGCGCGGCGTTTGCACTTGGGTTTGGGGTGGTGTTCTGCGCGATGATTTTTTTCACGGCGTGTTATGGGGGACAGCTTTGGAATTTCTTCGCGGGCAATCCCGATGCCCAGTTGGCGTCCGCATGGAAGGGGATTTTGGTGGCACATCTGCCGGTGCAGATTGGGTTGACGCTGGCGTGGCACGGGATGGAGCTATCCACCGGCCACGCATCAAAGGGGCGCCCAAAGTCCGCGATTCCACTCGGCGGATCCTTCGGAACCACCGTACAACGGTATGCTGGAATTCTTTGCCTTCTTTCCGCCGTCTTGGGCTTGGTCTCTTCTGGATATGACCGCCTCAAATGGGGAGGAGCTCAACTTTTTCCCAATCTTCCGACCGCTACCGAATACTACATTTCAACCGGCGAATCCATTTATCGCTCCTTCCTCCTCCTCTACGGCACCGTCCTCCCCGCCTATGTCCTGCTGAAGATGATCCCCACCCGCGCGCCCGTGAGCGCCCGCTTCCGCACCCTCATCTTCACTTTCGCTTCCCTCCTCTCCTATCCCCTCGCCTGGGGCGTTTTCGTCCTCCACCACCATTGGCTGATCCTCCCCTGCGCCGGCGCGCTCACACTGGCCTTCTTGGCCGTGCAATTCGGACCCAAGGCGCAAACCCAAGACGCCGCCGTCTGACGCTCACGAGCCCCGAGCGCAAGCTCGGGGTGCGGCGCTCACGCGGGCGCGCCATCCCCTGAGCTTGCGCTCAGGGCTCGTGAGCGCAAAAACCTGCATCCTTTTCTTCCTTCTCTCTCCCTTTAAAAATGCCTTTCCTCTCCGGCCGTGCTTCCTACTCCCGCCTGCGTATTTCCGGCGATGCTCCCACAGAGGTCGATGACGCCTTGCTTGGCATCCTCAAAGACCATGCCTTTGTCCAATCCCCCGCCCCGCGCGTGGGGGTGCTCGAATCCGGCTTCACCACCGGCATCCACCTGCTGGACACCCAGTTTTCCTACGAGAAAAACGGCTACGGCCCGGTGGCCCACTTCGCCCTGCGGGTGGATTCGCACCAGGTGCCGGGCGACATGAAAAAAGCCCTGCGCATGATCCATGAGCAATCGGCGGTGGCGGCCAGCGGCAGCGGCTTCGCCAGCCGCGCCGACAAGGCCGATGCCAAGGATGCCGCCGCCCGCGAGATGGATGAAAAACTGGCCAACGGCCAATACCGGCGCAGCAAGCTGGTGCCGGTGCTGTGGGATTTGGAAAAACGACTGATCTACTGCGCGGGCGGCAGCAATGCCATCATCGAGGAATTGGCCAAGAAGATGCACGAGGCTTTTTCCATCAAACTCCAGCCGCTGTCGGCCGGCGCTTCCGCCGCTGAATTGATGTCCGCCGCCGGCGGCTCGGTGCGGGCCTTTGAAGACCTGCGCCCCAGCCCCTTCACCGCGGCGCCGGCCGACGGACGCGAAGAAGACACCGTCCCGGGGCAGGACCACACCATCCCCGGCGTGCCGTGGGTGGCCAAGGCCAAGGACTTGCGTGATTTTCTCGGCAACGAATTCCTGCTGTGGCTGTTGTGGAAGTCGCAGGAAGGCGCCATCGAGACGCCGGAAAAATACGCCATCGGCACCGTGAACATCACGCCGTGGAAATCGCTCGACCTGGATTGCGCCTGGGCCATCACCGGCAAAACCACCCTGCGCATGGGCTCCATCGACGGCGATGGCGGCGGCAGCCCGATGGGCACCCCCGAGTGCGGCAAGGCGCTGGCCATCGGCAAATGGCCGCGCAAACTCGGCATGATGCTGGCCAACGGCGAAAACGGCTTTGAACTCACCCTGCAAGGCGACCAGATGACGGTGTCGGGTTGCCAGCTGCCCGCCATTGACCAGGTGGATTCCGAGCGCGAATTGGCCGATGCCCGCATCCACCTCATCCGCGAACTCGACCGGACCTTGGAAGCGACCTACGCCGCCTTCCTGGCCCGGCGCGTGGGCGGCGGCTGGGAGACCGAGCGCGAAAAGATCTCCAAATGGCTGGCTTTGCGGGCCAAATAACCGGCCGGGCCGGCAGCGGAAAGCACTTTTGATTTTGCGCAGAATGGCACATCTCTCTTTTAGGACCCTCCCATGCTCACCCTCGGCCTCCCCAAAGAAATCAAGAACCACGAATACCGCGTCTCCATGCTGCCGGTGGGCGTCCAACTCTGCGTTGAGGCCGGGCACCGGGTGCTGGTGCAAAAGGGCGCCGGCCTTGGCAGCGGCTACACCGACGCAGCTTACGCCGCCGCCGGCGCCACCCTGGTGGACACCGCCGCCGAAGTCTTCGCCAGTGCCGGCATGATCATCAAGGTCAAGGAGCCGCAAAGCCAGGAGATCGCCATGCTGAGGAAGGGCCAGGTGCTGTTCACCTACCTGCACTTGGCGGCCGATCGCAAACAGACCGATGGCCTTTTGGCTTCCGGCGCCACCGCGCTGGCCTATGAAACACTGGTGGACCGCAACGACCGCCTGCCGCTGCTCACCCCGATGAGCGAAATCGCCGGCCGCATGGCGGTGCAGGAAGGCGCCAAGTATCTGGAAATTCCCCAGCAGGGCCGTGGCGTCTTGCTTGGCGGCGTACCCGGCGTGGAGCCGGCCCGCGTGTTGATTCTGGGCGGCGGCGTGGTCGGCACCCAGGCCGCCAAAATCGCCGCCGGCTTTGGCGCCGATATCACGATCATGGACATCAGCCTCGATCGTTTGCGTTACCTCGACGACATCATGCCGGCCAATGTCAAGACGGTGTACTCCGACCCTTACGCCATCGCCGACCATGCCCGCCGTGCGGACTTGGTGATCGGCGCGGTGTTGATCCCCGGCGCCAAAGCGCCCAGCCTGATCAAGCAATCCTTCCTCAAGGAAATGCCGCCCGGCGCGGTGATCGTGGATGTGGCGGTGGACCAGGGCGGCTGCTTTGAAACCACCCATGCCACCACCCATGAAGCCCCGACCTACATCGTGGACGGCGTGGTCCACTACTGCGTGGCCAACATGCCCGGCGCGGTCGGCCGCACCAGCACCCAGGCCCTGTGCCACGC
>CAZVNU010000232.1:0-4252 GCA_964628335.1 uncultured Phycisphaeraceae bacterium | reverse complement strand
TCAAGGATCTTGCCACGCCGGGTCGGGGCGTAGCGGGTGTGGACCAGGGCGCCTTCCGCCCTTTGCTTGCGCTGCGCATGCATGGGGCCGGTGGTCATCATCACCGCCCGCAGTCCCAGCGCCGCCAGCATCAGCACGGTGATCACCGCCAGCAGCAGCAGCCGCCGATGAAACATGCTGGGGATGGCTTGACGCAGGGAGTTGCGGAACATGGAGGCATTCCTTATTTCACTTGTCCGAACTTGCGCGTCCGCCGGCCATAGGCCGCAATCGCTTCATCCAAACTGTCGGGCGTGAAATCCGGGCACAAGGTGGGCGTGACATGCAACTCGGCATACGAGATCTGCCACAGCAAGAAGTTGGACAGGCGCATTTCGCCGGCAGTGCGGATCCACAGGTCGGGGTCGATGACCCCGGCGGTGTACAGGTGGTCGGACAGGGTTTGTTCGGTGATGGCTTCGGGGGCCAATTCCCCCGCCTTTACCTTTTCGGCAATCCGGCGCGTGGCGTCCACCATTTCGGTGCGGGCGCCGTAATTGAACGCCAATTGGATGCGCATGCCGGTATTGCCGGCGGTCATGGCCGTGGCATGGTCCAGTTGCTCAAGCACGAATTGCGGGATGGGTGCGCGCCGGCCGATGTGGGTGAACACGAAGTTGGCGCCCTTCATCCAAGCCAGGTTCTCATCCAAGAACGCCACGCACAAGTGCATCAGGGCGTCCACCTCGGCCTGCGGTCGCCGCCAATTTTCGGTAGAAAACAGGAAAAAGGTCATCACTTCGACCCCGCGCTTGGCGCCCTGCTCGATGACCGGCCGCATGCGCGACACGCCCTTGGCATGGCCCACTGAGCGGTCGACTCCTTGGGCGGTGGCCCAGCGGCCGTTGCCGTCCAAGATCATGCAGATGTGGCGGGGGATGGCATTCATGTGTTTTCGGTTATTTCACCGCCGTCTGGTCGCGGGCCGGACCCACGCTGGCCAGCACCACCGGCACGCCGATGGTGGTTTCGATCAACTTGAGATAGGCCTTGGCGCCGGCCGGCAGCTTGGACAATTTGCGGGTGTCGCACACCTTGCCACCGAAACCCTTGATGGTTTTGTACACCGGCACCGCCCGCGCCAATGCCTCGGCCGAGGCGGGGAAACGGGTGGTCTTTTTACCATCGATTTTGTAGGCCACGCAGACCTTGAGCGAATCGAATGATTCCAGCACATCCAGCAGCATGATGCACAGGCAGGTGGCGCCGCTGACGGTCGCAGTGTACTTGAGGGCGACCAAATCCAGCCAGCCGCAGCGGCGCGGACGGCCGGTGGTGGTGCCGTATTCGCGGCCGATTTCGCGGATCTTGTCGCCGGTGGCGTCCTGCAATTCGGTGGGCATCGGGCCGGAACCCACGCGGGTCTGGTAAGCCTTGCAGATGCCGATCACATGCGGCACCTTGTGCCCGGCCATGCCGGTTCCGGTGTGCACGCCCAAAGACGAACAGTTGGAACTGGTGACGAAGGGATAGGTGCCGTGGTCGATGTCGAGCAGGGTGGCGTTGGCGCCCTCGAACAAAATGCGCTTCTTCTTGTCGGACGCGTCGTTGAGCAGCATGGCGGTATCGCACACCATCGGGCCCAAAACCTTCAGTTGCGCTTCCAAATCCTTGAGCAACCGGGCCACATCCACCGGGGTGAATTCCTGCTTGTAGGTGGCGGCCAGCGAGGCCAGCGTGGTGTTCTTGAATTTGGCCACGCGGGTCACTTCGGCCTTGCGCTTGACCGGGTCGATCAAATCACCCATGCGAATGGCGTTGACGCGCAGGGCCTTGTCGGCGTAGCAGGGGCCGATGCCCCGGCCGGTGGTGCCGATGGGCGAAGCGGTGGAGGCTTCCAGCAACTTGTCCTCGGCCTTGTGCCAGGGGAACACCACATGGGCGCGGTCGGAGATCTTGAGGTTCTTGGCATCCACCTTCACGCCCTTGGCGCGCATGCCTTCGACTTCTTCCACCAGCTTGGCAGGGTCGATCACCACGCCGTTGCCCACCACATTCACCTTGCCCTTGGACAAGATGCCCGAGGGCAGCAGGTGCAGGGCGTATTTGGTCTTGCCGACGACCACGGTGTGGCCGGCATTGGCGCCGCCGTTGTAGCGGGCGATGTAATCAAAGGCCTTGGGCGCCGAAGCGACCATGTCCACCACCTTGCCCTTGCCCTCGTCGCCCCATTGCAGGCCGACGATGGCGGCGTGGCCGGACTTGATCCCCAATTGGGCGGGGGTGGGAATGGCGGCGGTTTTGACGGATTTGACGGATTTGGGCATGGTGGGCGCAAGTGAAAAAGGCGGGTCGGGCGAAGCGAAGATTGTAGCGAAATCAAAGCATCCCATGCGAGAGCCTGTGATGCACTTTCTCCTTCGCTGCGGCGGCTTTTTCGGGCTTTATCCTTGGCGTCCGGTACTCGCCGATGCCTCCAGCATCGGCTGCGCCCGTCCCCCGGCGGCTAAAACCCGAAAAACCTCGCCTCGCTTCGGACAAAGTCCATCACAGGCTCTATCCTCCCCCCATGCCCTCCCCCCGGAAAATCGCCGCCGCCGGCCTGGCCCTGAACACGCTGCTGGCCACAGGCAAATTGGCGGCCGGCATCCTGGGCCATTCCACAGCCTTGGTGGCCGATGCGGTGGAATCCCTGGCTGATGTGGTGGGTTCGGCCATGGTTTGGCTGGGATTGCGCTATGCCGCCAAACCGGCCGATGAAGACCACCCCTACGGCCATGGCAAGGCCGAATCCCTAGCCGCCCTTGGTGTTTCGGTCCTGATGTTCGCCGGGGCCGGGCTGGTGGCTTTCCAGGCCATCCATGAAATGATGCAACCGCATGAACCGCCAAGCCCCTTCACCCTGTGGGTGCTGCTGGCGGTGATTGGGGTCAAGGAAACCATGTTTCAAGCGGCCCGCCATGCGGCCAAGAAACACGGCTCCACCGCCGCCATGGCCGACGCTTGGCACCACCGGGCCGATGCCATCACCTCCCTGTGCGCCTTGACCGGCATTGCCATCGCCATCAGCAACCCGCAATGGGTGGTCGCCGACAAAATCGCCGCCCTGGTGGCCGCCGCCATCATCTGCATTTCCGCCGCCAACCTGGCGCGCAAACCCTTGGCTGAACTGACCGATGCCGCCCCTGCGCAACTGCTGGCAGAAGTGAAAACCATCGCCCAGACGGTGCCCGGCGTGGTGGATGTGGAAAAAGTGCTGGGCCGCAAAATCGGCACCCAATACCTGATGGACATGCACCTGCATGTGGATGGCGACCTGTCGGTGCGCGCGGCCCACAATCTCTCGGGCCAAGTCAAGGGTGCCATCCGGGCGGCCCTGCCGCAGGTGCGGGATGTGCTGATCCATGTGGAGCCGGGGGAAAAGTAGACGCGGCGGCCCGCCGCGTTCACCATGAATACCCTTGAAAACAACGCGCGCCCCAATGGAGCGCGCGTTGTTTTTTACGAACTTGGTTCGGACGCGGCGGGCCGCCGCGTCTACTTTTTTCAGCACAACTTCCTCTGCGCCGCCGTCAATTTCGGCGGCACCAAAGTCGGGATCGCCTCCTTGAGCAGTTCGTCCACATTGGCAACGAATTTGAATTCCAGCTTTTTCTTCACTTGGGCATCCACCTCGGCGAAATCACGCTTGTTTTCCGCCGGCAGCAGCACGGTCTTGATACCGGCCCGGGCCGCCGCCAAGGTTTTTTCCTTGACCCCGCCGATGGGCAGCACCCGGCCGCGCAGGGTGATCTCGCCGGTCATGGCGATGGCCTTTTTGGCCGGGTGGCCGCTGGCCAGCGACACGATGGCGGTGAACATCGACACCCCGGCCGACGGGCCGTCTTTCGGGGTGGCCCCGGCCGGCACATGGATGTGCAGGTCGTGGCCGTCGAACAGGCGCGGATCAAGGCCCAGCGAGGCGGCGCGGGTCTTGTACAACGAGAGCGCGATGGAGGCGGATTCCTTCATCACATCGCCCAATTGGCCGGTGAGGGTCAGGGTGCCCTTGCCGGGGAACTTGGTGGCTTCGATGAACAGGATTTCGCCGCCCACCGAGGTGTAGGCCAGGCCCACCACCGTGCCGGCACCGTGGCAGCGGGTGTCCAGGTCGCGGATGAATTTCTCGCCGCCCAGGATTTTCACCACCTGCTTGGCGTCAATGGCGGTGTGGTTGTGCTTGTAGGTGGCGGCCACCCTGGCGGCCGGGGACGCAGCCACGGTTGCGGCTGCC
>CAZVNU010000231.1:1502-4262 GCA_964628335.1 uncultured Phycisphaeraceae bacterium | reverse complement strand
TGTCCGATTGTGGTCATTGTCGCCGTCTTCCCTCTGGCGATGAGCTGCGCGCGTATCGGATCAGTCTTGAAAAGATAATGGGCAAACAACGGGATCACCTTGCTGGTGTTGGCTCTGAATCTGATCAGATGGCCGTCATAAGTCACGTCGCTTGATCTTCCAAGATAGATGTTCGACACAGCGATGCCGGACTTAACCAACGACGAGCGAGTGAAGAAGATGTCTCCGTGCATTACCTGGTTCGCTTCGAAATCGGAAAGCGAGAGTCCGAGTAGCGACAAGCGCCCTTCGTCTATCGTTGTGTCGATATACATGTCCGAGACATTGATCAGTTTGTAGCCGGTGCCGACTTTCTTCGGATCATTGAAAACTCCGTTGCTTAGACCTACGCTGCTCAATGCAATTAGTTGACTTGTCTCCCACTCCCCCTTCCCCCGAAACTCCGGAAACCGCAACCTCGGCTGTGTCTCCTCTTCACGCGGAAAAAGCCACTGCATCAACCCTTTTTTATGGTTCTTGAGCGCATCCACCTTACGCGCTTGTGCGGCGATCAGTTCGTCCAACGAACTCAGGCAGGCGGCGATTTTTTGTTGTTCGGCGAGGGTGGGAGGTATCGGCAACTGAATTTCTGCCAAATCCGACGAATTGATCGCAGGGTAATTAGACCCAGTACATTTTGCGATGACCCTTCCGACGAATGAATCGGTATGAATGCTCTGATACAAAAAATGGTTGCTTCCTCTGGCCCTTAGTTGGGCATAACCCGTAGACGCAACATACTCCTCATCGTCATCAAACTCGCAGAGCAGATTGTTCCGTTGGTAGGGCCGGACGACTTGGTAAATGATGTCACCACGTTCCACGAGCCTTTGAGCGCGGCTTGGCGCGCCAATTCGGGAAATCCTGGTCTTTGATTTGAGCTCCCCCGCATCCACTGACTCAAGGTCGATGTAGACAAACGATTCCGGCAGCCCGCTGTTCGACGGATTGATTGTGGCTGCTGCTTTGAGAGGCTTTTCCTCCCACCCCTCTCCTCCCCGAAACTCCACAAAGCGCAACTTCGGAACCAGCTTGCGCTTGCCCTCCTGCAATGATGTCATTTTTTCAGCGCCCATGACCTGCCCCTCCCTTCCTTTTCTTCCCTTGTTCCGTCAGCCGATATTTCTGCAACCGGCTGTTGGGTTTACCTGGAAGTGTCATTTCGATCAAGCCCGCCCCCAATGCGGGCAGCAGATAAGTTTTGCGGAAGTGCTCGTCGTCCTTGAGTTTCATCGCCGCCTGCAATGCCCGTCGTCCCATCGCACCGTGCAGGTACTGAAGGAGTTTGCCGACTTCCGGGGCGACTTCCGGGGCGACTTCCGGGGTGACTTCCGGGGTGACTTCCGGGGTGACTTGCCCTGACCCTCTCCCCGACTCGGGCCGTGACTCGGGCCGTGACTCGGGCCCCGACTCTTGCCCTGCGGCGACATCCTCCTGCGGTTTTGGCCGCCGCAGCAGTGCAGTGAACTGATTGCCCCGGACATCGTCGATGAGCTCGATCTGCGGCCATTCGCTCAGGGCGCGGGGGATACCGCTGCCCAGGCCGCGGTAGGGCAGCAACTTGAAGGCGTGTTCGGTCAGCGTGGGGTTGCGGCGGTTGGTTTTGCCTTGGCGTATGTCTTCAATGCCCAGGCTGTCGGGCAGGTGGCCGGGGCTGATGATTTCGATGCGGTCCCGGAATACCAGGATGCGGATGGAGGCGCTGGTGAAATAGTCGCGGTGCACCAGCGCATTGACGAGCAGTTCTTCCAAGGCCGATTCGGGCACTTCCAGCAAGCCCAGCGAGTTGAAGCCTTGGGTGCCTTGCACACGGCGCAGGTTGCGTTTGATGAAGGCGAGCGCTTCGGTGTATTGGGTGGGCAGGGTGCCGCTGATGTCCTGGCTGTCTTGGTAGTGGCTGTCGGCAATGCTGGAACCCAAGAAGGCCACGGCCTTGATGGAAAACGCGGGGCGCCAGCGCGACGGGTTGCGGCCAAACAGCATGAGGCCGGCCAGGGTGAGTTCGCGGCCGTCGCCCAGCCCCAAGTTTTGCAGCAGGGCATCCAATGGCTGCGCAGGATCGGACTGGTCGGTGCCGTAGCGCTGCGTCAGGTAGCGGCGAAAAGCAGGTTCGTCCAAGTCGGCGGATGTGGTGTCCGCCACGGGCACCACATCGGCATACACCAGCCCTGCACGCTGGAACATGCGCTGCATTTCTTCCCGGGCCGTGACATGGCGTTTGTCGGCTCCTTGCTTGACCCAGATGCGGCCTTGATGGTCCAGGTATGGTTTTGCCAGTCCGTCGGGGATGGTGACCACGATCACCAGACCGGCGTGGGTTTTCATGTTTTCGGTCAGCGGATGGACGGGCGGGCGCAGGTGTTGGCTGGCCGCGTTGCTCAGCAATTGGTTGATGCGCCGGACTTCGGCCGCATCGAGCCCGGCAATCGAGCCGTCATCATTGACGCCGATGAGCAAGGTGCCGCCGCCACTGTTGGAAAAGGCCACCAGTTCGGCAGCCAAGGCATCTGGGCTATGGATAACGCGCTTGAACTGCTGGCGGCTGTGCTCGCCCAGGGCGATGCGTTCCAGCAGTGCGGCTTCTGTCAGTGGTTTACTGCTCATACGCCCTCAATCCCGAAATATCGCGCCCCTGCGCGCGCTTCGTCAGAAGAGGGAAAAGATCGGCCATCAGCGCAAGTTCCGCCTGGGTGCGGGCTTTCCAGCCGAGGTCGAGCGGGG
>CAZVNU010000231.1:0-1492 GCA_964628335.1 uncultured Phycisphaeraceae bacterium | reverse complement strand
GGTCATCAGGTCGCTGAGTTGCTCGCCGTCGAAGATCATACGGGCAAGGATACCGTCCACGAAGCCTTGCAGGGCTGCTTCCGCCAAATCGTGCTTGCTGGCGATGCCGGCCAACTCCTTGGCATCCTTTTCCGCCTTGAAGCGGGTGTAGCCGTCGCGGATGGCGTTTGCATCAAGGCCTTCGCCGGCCTTGAGCGTGCCGATGTAGGCGGCGATGTCCTCGCGCTCGTCCATGAACTTGGCATCGGAACTGATCAGGCCGATGAGTTGCTCGCGGCTCATCTTCTGCTTGCCCGGACCCTGCTTGGAGAAGCGGGAGATCAGCCCCATGATGTAGTCGTAATCAATGACGGCGGAGGCGAACAGCACGAACTCGAAATCAAGCTGGTCCGTCGCCGCGCCGGGCTTCTCACCGCCTTTGCCCCGCTGCTCCTTGAGACGCCGGGCCGTCTCCAAATAAGCGCCGCGGAAGCCGCGCAGGTTTTCCTCGGGCAGGATCTGCTCGATGACGGCGGCATTTTCCGCCGTCAGGTCGGTGTATTGATCAAGCTGGGTTTTGAGCCGCTGCACATCCTTGAAATGGTTGATGAAAGCGGCGCGGGCTTCGTCGCCCTTGAGATTCGGCACGGCATCCGGAGCGCAATCGAGGCCTTGGGATTTCATGAATCCCTCCAGCTTCCGCACGGCGGCTTCGAGTTTTTCGATGACCACGGGGGCCTTGTCCACGAGCCAGATTTTGCGCGCCTGCTCGCCGGTCTTTTCGCCGGAGAAGAGGGCGATGGCGCCATCCACGGCGTCCTGCTGCTGGCGGAAGTCGAGGATGTTGCCGTAAGGCTTGGTGCCGTTGAGCACGCGGTTGGTGCGGGAGAAAGCCTGGATCAAGCCGTGATGCTTGAGATTCTTGTCCACATAGAGCGTATTCAGGTATTTGGAATCGAAGCCGGTGAGCAGCATGTCCACCACCAGGGTGATGTCGATTTTGTGGTGCGGGACATTCGGCAACGCCTTGCGCAAATCCGCGTCCGGCCACTGCTGGTCTTTGATGCGCTTCTGCACATCCTGGTAGTAGAGATCGAACTCGCCGATGCGGTGATTCGTGCCGTAGCGGGCGTTGTAATCGGTGAGAATGGACTTGAGCGCATCCTTTTTCTTGTCGGGCTCCACTTCGTTGTCCGCCTGCTCCTGCGGCAGGTCTTCCTGGATCTGCTTCACATCGGGATCGCCCTCGGCGGGCGGTGAAAAGACACAGGCGATGTTCAACGGCTTGAACTCGGGATCGGCGGCCTGTTTCTCGGCCTGCATGGCCTTGAACAGCGCGTGGTATTCGATGGCGTCGTTGATGGATGCGGTGGCGAACAGGGCATTGAAGCGGCGTTCGCCGGTGGCGGCGTCGTGCTTGTCGAGGATGGCCTCGATGACCGCTTTCTTCGCCAGGGCTTCACCGGGCTTGGGCGCGCCTTTGCCTTCGGGCTTGAAGTAGTCCACATGGAAG
>CAZVNU010000230.1:3725-4281 GCA_964628335.1 uncultured Phycisphaeraceae bacterium | reverse complement strand
CACCTTTGAAAACCTTGGCGCCGGCGGCGTGCGCATCGGCGAAACCGCCGGCGCCCCCAAGCAAGAGAGTGAGCGCACCGGCCATATCCAAGTGGAAAATTGCCGCATGGTGCACGGCGGCTTGCAGCATCTCTCGGCGGTGGGCGTGCTGATCGGCCACAGCGGCGACAACCGCGTGGCCCACAATGAAATCGCCGACTTCGGCTACACCGGCATTTCGGTGGGCTGGGTGTGGGGCTATGCCCCCAGCGAAGCCCAAAACAACCTCATCGCCTTCAACCACATCCACCACATCGGCTCACCCGAGCGCGGTCTGCTCGACGACATGGGCGGCATCTACACCCTTGGATCAGCCCAAGGCACCCGCTTGGAGGGCAATTGGATCCACGACATCCGCTCCGACCGTTACGGCGGCTGGGGCATTTACAACGACGAGGGCTCGGTGGGCATCACGGTTGAAAACAACCTGGTGCACGACACCGAAGACGGCGGCTACCACCAGCATTACGGGCGGGACAATGTCATTCGCAACAATATTTTTGCCTTTGGCCGCCGC
>CAZVNU010000230.1:2909-3715 GCA_964628335.1 uncultured Phycisphaeraceae bacterium | reverse complement strand
GCCCAAGGCACCCGCAAAGAAGACCACCGCTCGCTGACCTTCACCGGCAACCTGGTGGTGTGGCAGGATGGCGACTGCAACCGTTCCAACTGGTCCAAGATGCGCATCGAAGATTCCAACAACCTGTACTGGCGTTACGCCAACCAGGCCCCCATCACCTTTGAAGGCAAAACCCTGGCCCAACTGCAAGCCGCCGGCCGGGAAACCGGCTCGGTGACGGCCGATCCGCTGTTCGTCGACGCCTTCAAGCGCAACTTCAAACTCAAGCCCGATTCGCCGGCCTTCAAGCTCGGGTTCAAAGAATGGGATTTCTCCAAGGCGGGCGTGCAGGGGGAGTGATTCTCGCCCATGGTCACCCGCGCATCAGGCCAGACAACCAGGCCCGTAGCTCACTCACCACTTCACCTGCAAATCCGCCTTGTCCCCCACATGGCGCACCGTGGCGGAAAAACCGATGCCGCGCACCTGCCCGACCGGCAGGCGAAGGGTGGCAACTTCATTGCGGCCGGCCTTCACCCGCAGCACCAGATGCCCATTTTCAATCTGGGTCTGCCAGGCGTATTTTTCATCCGGCTTGAGGCTGATGGATTGGGATTCAAGCGAACCGTCGGCCTTGATCAGATGCAGGCTGTAGCAGGTGTGATCGCCCTGCGAGCCCACGACCACCCCCAGTTCGCCGCTGCGGCGGGCCACCCCCATCAGCATGCCGATTTTTCCGAAGAAGCCGCAGGTCCGGTTCTGGATGCTCGCCGTGTCGGTCTTCTTGACGCCGCTGATGCGCAAGGCCCGGCCACCGGCTGCCAGAG
>CAZVNU010000230.1:0-2899 GCA_964628335.1 uncultured Phycisphaeraceae bacterium | reverse complement strand
CGCCCGGAAAATTCACCGATATAAGCGGCCTTGCCCAGCTTGACCGCCGGACCCGCCGCGCCCACCTGCCGCGCCTCAATCACCTTGAGCCGGTTTTCAACCTTGACTTTGGCCAAGCCGCCCAGTTTGGGCAAGATGTCGCGGTAGATGGACTCGGCATGCGCCCTGACCTGGCGCTTGCCCAAATTCCCCAATTTTTCAGCCTGCTTTTCCCAGCCTTCGGCCACGGCCAAAAGGGATTCCGCCGTGGCGTCTTTTTTGAGCTCGGCGGCGGCCAGGGTGTGCAGCGGCGCGTCATTGCAGGCCGCCAACAGCTGCAACCCCTGCTCCCAGTTGTCGCGGTAAAAACACAGGTAGCAACCGATATGCGCGATCTTTTCCACCTTGAGTTCGGCGGCTTCCGCCAGTTTTTTGTAGCGCCCAAAGGCCAATTCGGTCTCGCGCACATCGGCCGCCTGCTCGGTGGCAGAAGCCAAAAGATCGGGCGCGCCGCGCATGGCCGTCACCGTGTGCTCGGCGACTTTGCGAGCCGAGGCAAATTCGTTGCGGGCCACCCAGCCGTCCACCATTTTTTGAGTGCACTCAAAATACGCGTTGCGGGCCTCCTGGGTTTTGACATTTTTGGCGGCATCGCCCGCCGCCTGGATCAGGCCCTGGTCCGTATCCTCTTCGTAAACCTCAGTCAACTTGGCAACGCCCAAGGCGGCCAATTCCAGATCACCGGCATTGCATGCCAGGTCGATGGACATTGACAACAGGGCGTAGCGCGCCACCGGATTTTTCTCGCCGCCGCTGGCGGACAGCATTTTTTTGGCAAGCCGGCTTTTTTCGGCCGGCAAAATGGCCGCGGCCAGGTCTTCCCTAAACACCTGACGGACCTGCTTGGAAGCATCGCGCACCGCACCGGCATCCGGCACCGCCTGGCGTTTGGCCTCTGCGGCCCGCAGCGACCCGGCCTGGCCGGCGAGCGCGGCCACCAGCGCGGCCAGGGTGATGCAACGGATGAAAGGCATGGATTCTCCAAAAGAGCAAAAAACTGACTGGCTGAACGTGGCATGCTAGTTGTTTTTTCTTCAAAACCCAACCTTTTTAACCACGCCGCAGCCAGGGGCTGATGGGCGGCCATGGATCGCCAGAAACTTAAAACCCAAGATGGACATGCCCGCCCCAGAAGCCCCAACCAAGGGCTGCTGTGTTCCCGACCGCCAAGGCCTCGGTAACGCATTGGGAAAGGGGGCATCAGGGGAAAAAGGTCTGTCCCTATCGTTTGGGGTATGAAAAAACCGCCTGGGGGCGGTTGGGGAGTTATTGGGGATTGGTTGATTGGAAGTTGTTTTTTTTAAGGGTCTTACTTTATACCGGGGTCTGGCACCTGGTTGACCCCGGCGAGATTTCGCAAACCTACTGGGAGCTATTTCATCCTTTTTTTCGTCTCACGAAGAAAACACAGCCTACCACCCCCAATAAACCAACGACTAGCAATGTTACGAGTGAACCTCTCTTGGGCGCATTATCGTCGTCCACCAACATCCAACCAAGATTACACATCGCACTGGTGCTTCCCCTGTCGATTGCTTTCTCAAACCATGCCTGAGCAAGCGCCTTGTCTTTTTCACCACCGTAGCCTTTCATCAACATCATTCCAAGATTATTCATTGCATATACATCTCCCTTGTTGGAAGATTTTTCAAACCAAATCCTGGCCGCCGCTTCATCCTTTTCGCCGCCGTGCCCCCAATTCAGCATGAGCCCAAGATTATTCATCGCCATCACATGGCCAGCATTAGCCGCCTTTTCATACCACTTACGCGCTTGATTTTTTTCTCCGACATCCAATGCAACTCCAAGGTTATACATCGCAACTACATCTCCTTCACCAGCCATCCTCTCGTATGTTTCCCTAGATTGTTTTTCATTTTTTACACCAATCCCATCCTCGTCCGCAAGCACAAGTCCATGGCGGCACATTCCACTCAACCACGAGGATGCATCAGCCCTTTGAAACCACATTCTGGCTTTTAATTTGTCTTTTTCACCACCCTGCCCTTTAGCCAACATGAGCCCGAGACGGCACATCGCGTACACAGATCCTTCTTCTGTTTTTTTGCCACTGGCTGCCTTTTCAAACCATATACGCGCCTGCGCCTCGTTTTTTTCTCCACCATCTCCGTCGACCAACATATCGGCCAAGTTTTCCATTGCTTCTATATTCCCACCATTGCCTGCTCTCTCAAACCATTCTCTGGCCTTCGTATCATTTTTTTCTCCGCCTTGTCCATTTGTCAGCATGGCGCCAAAGGCGCACATTGCATCCACACTTCCTCTATTGGCCGCTTTTTCGTACCACATCCTGCCTTTTTCTTCATCTTGCACCCCGCCTTGGCCGTCCACCAACATGTCCGCTAGTTTTTTCATTGCTTCTACATCCCCGCCAATACTAGCCTTCTCAAACCATTCTCTGGCCTTCGCATCATCTCTTGCTCTACCTTGCTCATTTACCAGCAGGAACCCGAGGGCGCACATTGCATCTGCACTCCCTCTACTGGCCGCCTTTTCATACCACATCTTGGCTTGCACATTATCTTGTATTCCTCCAGATCCCATAGAAAACATGAGGCCGAGGTTATACATTGCGTTTTTATCCCCGCCATTTGCTGCAGTCTCAAACCGCAATCGGGCTTTCTCCCCATCTTTTTCATGGCTCTTATCAAAAAACATAACGTCTACACCAGGGAGACATGTTGCATCGTCTCCCTGCCCACTTTCCGTTAGACAAGCCAGAACCACTGTGGCTGCGAGTAAAAATAAAGTTGAGGAAAAATGTCTGGATTTCATTGAAAACATGGCGCATCAGGAATTCGTGTGGCTGGCGGGGGGGCGTAGCGCGCCAGCCGCGGTA
>CAZVNU010000229.1:0-4318 GCA_964628335.1 uncultured Phycisphaeraceae bacterium | reverse complement strand
GGCCCCCACCGCCATGCCCGCGCCAAGGCCGGCCGCCACCCCGGTCGCCACCGAGCCGGTGCGGTCGGACGCCGCCACCGCCAGCACGCCGGCCAGCGCCACCACCGACCCCACCGACAGGTCGAAATCGCCGCTGATCAGACAGAACAGCATCGAACAGCACAAAATGCCGACGGTGGAAATCGCCAGCAGCAGATCGCTGGCATTGGAGACGGTGGCGAAATCCTCCACAAAGATGCCGGCGGAAAGCAACACCAGGATGCACAACCCGGCCATGCCCATATGTTCAATGTTGCGGGAGAGGAAGGAGCGTTTTTTGAGAAGATTGGACATGGTTGGATCGAAAGTTTGGAAATTGGGGCGCGGATGTCCTCATCCGCCATCAACCAGCCGGCATGGCCTGCGCCAAAATCCGCTCCGGGGTGGCGTCGCCGCGCCCGAACTCGGCGACCTGGGCGCCTTCGCGCATCACGCAGACGCGGTCGGACAAACCCATCACCTCCGGCAGATCGCTGGAAACCACCACCACCGCCGCGCCTGCTTCGGCCAGCTTCTGGATCAGTTTGTAGATTTCGGCGCGGGCGCCCACATCAATGCCGCGCGTGGGTTCATCGAGCAGATAGACCTTGACCGGGCCGCTCATCCAGCGGGCCAGAATCACTTTTTGCTGGTTGCCGCCGGAGAGCAGGCGGATTTCCTGCCACGGTCCGGGGGTGCGGATGCCCAGTTTGGCGGTGAAATCCGCGCAGGTTTGGGCGTCTTGCTTGCGGTTGACGAACATCCCGGCCAGGGCGGTGCGCCAACGGGTGCCGGTGGCCATGTTCTCGCGCACCGAGGCGATGGGCACGATGCCCTCGGCCTTGCGGTCTTCGGGCGCGTACACCACCCCGGCGCGGATGGCTGCCGCCGGCGAAGAGGCCTGCAACGGTACGCCGTCGATCTTGACGCTGCCGCTTTGGCGCGGATTCACCCCGCAGATGGCCTTGAGCAATTCGGTGCGGCCGGCGCCAATCAGGCCGAACAGGCCGACGATTTCACCGCCGCGCACACTCAGCGTGGCGGGTGAAACCAGGCCCTTGCCCAGCACATTGCCGGCCTCCAACCGCACCGGACCCAGGGTGCGCGGGGCATAGGCAAACACATCCTTCACATCGCGGCCCACCATCTCGCGCACCAAGGCATCGCGCGAGACCAGGCGCAAATCCGGATGGGTGGCCACATGCCTGCCATCGCGCAAGATGGTGACGGCATCGCAAATGCGGTAGACCTCTTCCATGCGGTGGGTCACATAGAAAATCACCTTGCCGGCCTCGCGCAACTTGGCGATCACCTCCATCAAACGGTCGGTTTCGCGGGCGCTCAGGCTGGAAGTCGGCTCGTCGAAGGCGATGACCTTGGCATCCCAGGCCAAGGCTTTGGCGATTTCCACCATCTGGCGCTGGGCCAACGGCAGTGAGCCGACCTTGGCCGTCGGATCAATGGCGTCTTCACCCAATTCCTTGAGCAGTCGCGCGGCCCGCGCCCGCATCGGGGCGCGGCGGATCATGCACAGGGCACAGGGCGCATGGCCAAGCAGGATGTTTTCCGCCACCGACAATTCGGGCACCAGGTGCAATTCCTGGTAAATCACGGCGACGCCGGAGCGCAGCGCATCGGCAGTGCCGGAAAAACGCCGCTCCTGGCCGGCCATCACAATGCGCCCGGACGACGGCGGCTGGGCACCGGCCAGGATCTTGAGCAGGGTGCTTTTGCCTGCGCCGTTTTCCCCCATCAGCGCATGGACCGAACCGGCCCTGGCGCCGAATGAAACGCCGTCAAGGGCCACCACCCCGGGGAAGGTGCGGCCGATGGCATCGAATTGGAGATCGGATGGAGCCATAAATGTAGCGGAGGCATCTTGCCTCCGTCGGGGGTCAAACATCAAACGCGCAAAAAAGAGCAATCCCGCAATGCGCACGATTCAAAACGGCGGCAAGATGCCGCCGTCACCTTATTCCAGCCCCTGCTCTTTGCGCACGGCCTGGTAATTTTCACGGGTCATCAGGGTGCCCACGGTCAGGGTTTCCAAGGCCGGCATCTTGTTTTCCTTGACCCACAAAAACGCCATGCGGGCGGTGTCTTCGCCATGTTTGCGGGCTTCCAGCTGGATGGTGCCGAAGAAGCCGGTCATGTCGGCCTTTTTGAATTCGTCAATCGCGGCCTTGTCGCCGTTGATGCCGATGCCGACGATGTCGGCGACCGCCACGTTTTTTTCCAGCCGGCGCACGGCGCCCAGCACCGCGTCATCGTTCATGCCGGCCACCAGCCAATGCTTGCACTCGCCGTGTTTCTGGAACATGGAATCGGTGGCGTTGTAGGCCGAGGAAATGGTGGCCTCGGGCTGGGCCACGGTAAAGATGCGATCCTCGGGAAAACCGGCCGCCTTCAGGCCGGCCACCGCGCCGCCGACCCGCTCCATGGCGGTGGGCAGCTGCTCGAAATTCAGGGCCACCACACCGGTTTCCTCGGCTTTCCAGCCGCGTTTTTGCGCCTCGGCATGCAAAGACGCGCCCACATTTTTGCCGATTTCAAACGCGGAAATGCCCACATGGGGCACTTCGGTCAATGGCTTGCCTTCGCCATCGACCAAGCGGTCGTCCACGCTCACCACTTTCAGGTGCTTTTCCTTGGCCAAGGCCACGATGGCGGCGCCCAGTTTCACATCCGGGGTGCAGATCACCGTGGCCCGGCAGCCCTTGGCCGCCAAAGTGCCAAGCGCGTTGATCACGGCGCTGCCGTCTTTGGCTTCGAGTTCAATCACTTCAAAGCCGTCCTTGGCGCCGGCCTGTTTGGCGAACTTGATCTCGTTGCGGAACCATTCGGCGGTCAGATCCTTGACCACATAGCCGATGCGCGGCTGCTTGGCCGCGGCGGCGCCTTCGGCCTTTTTGCCGTCGCACCCCAACAAGGAAACCGAAGCGCAAAGCAGCAGGGCGGCAGAGTGGAGCAGTTTCATGGCAAGGCCTCTGGCAAAAAAAAGGGAGGAAAAGGAAAACTCAAGGATTGAAGGATACCGCAGGCCCATCGCCAAGGGAAGCCACCGCCTGCCAATGGGTTTTGCCATCCTGGGCTTGGGCGGCGGCCGCGATGTCGGCGCCGTAAGCCGGCGCATCGGCGGCTTCGACCAGATGGATGGTCACCCCGCCGAAACCGCCGCCGGACAATCGCGCGCCCAAACAGCGCTTGTCGGCCCTGGCCAAGGCGACCAGGCGGTCCTGCCCGGCGCTGGAATTGTTGAAGTTGACGACGGAACTCTCATGCGAGGCGAACAACAGCCGGCCGAAGCCGGCCACATCGCCGATGGCCAGCAGTTCTTCGGCCCTGGCCACCCGTTCGTCCTCTTCCACCACATGGCGGGCAAAGGGCAAGTCGGCCCCCACCACCACCGCGTGCCGGTCCAGCATGGCGGACGATGCATCGCGCAGGGTTTTGACGCCCGGCTCAAGCTGCGCCAGGCAGGCGGCGGCCCGTTCGCAGGCGGCGCGGCGGTCGTTGTATTCGGTGGTCAGGTCGTGCTTCTCGCCCGAGTCCACCACCACGAACACGAAACCGGCCGGCATCTTCACCTGGCGGGTCGACAAAAAACGGTATTCCGACAGCACCAGATGATCGGCTTTGCCAAGGCAACTGGTCAGTTGGTCCATCAATCCGGTGCGCGCGCCCACCGCCAGACTTTCGGCGGCTTGGCCGATTTTGGCGATTTCGCCGGCGGGCAGGCTGGCCTTGGCCAGCGCCAGCAGGCCTTTGGCCAGCGCCACCTCGAAAGCCGCCGACGAACTCATGCCCGCCGACAGGGGAATGTTTGAATCCACCCGGCCCCAAAAGGCCGGCACCGCAATGCCGCGCGCCTGCAATTGGGCCACCACCCCGCGCGCGTAGTTGGCCCACGCCCGACCCGGCGCGAAATCGCCGGCGCCGGCGATTTCAAACGCGGCTTCCTCCCCCGGAAACGACGCGCTCACCAGCCGGCAGCGGCCCTCCCCGGCCGGCGCCCGGCACAACGCCACCGTCGTGCGCTGGCCGACCGCACAGGAGAGCACAAAGCCTTCGTTGTAATCGGTGTGGTTGCCCAAAACCTCAAGCCGGCCCGGTGCCGAGGCGCAAAGCAGGGGCGGACAACCGAAATGGGTTTGAAAGGGATTCATGGGGCGTCTGGTATACCAAAACCATGGCTTGGGGGCCATGGAAAGTTCCGTGGCAGCCATGGACAATCTTCCGATGTGCGCGGTGCCGGACTGACGGGTGATGGAGCGCGGGTGTCCCCACCCGCAAATGCCGC
>CAZVNU010000228.1:1264-4338 GCA_964628335.1 uncultured Phycisphaeraceae bacterium | reverse complement strand
GGTGGGGACACCCGCGCTCCAACAAGCACTTGCGCTGTTGACCCGCCAGCCCTGACAGCCCAGGCCGGCCAAAACGCCCCTATTCCAGCGCTTTCAACTCTTTCTCAGACAATTCCGCCGATACCGCCCCCACCAGCGCCGCCGCTTTGGCGCGCAATTCCAAGGCCCCCGCGCCGTCCCCATCCTGCTCGGCTTTGCCGGCGGCATGCTTGAGCAGGGCGGCCCGCATCAGCACGGCCTGTTCCTGGGCCACGCGGTGGGCGGTCTTGGCCAACTGTGCGGCCATCCGCTTGGCCATGGTGGCCTCGTCGGGCAGTTCCAATTTGTCTTCGGCCAAGCCCAGTTTGGGGGCGGCGCCCACGCACACGGCGTCTTTTTCGTCAATGCTGGCTTCGCGTTGCACCGTCTCGCCATTGGCCCAGGTGAATTCCACCACCCACTGGCCGGTGGCCTGCCAGGTTTCCTCGGTGTAGGGATGGCTCCGCTTCAGGCGGCGCACCCGGTTGCGCGCCGTTTGGTTGCGCTCTTCCAGCGAATTCACCATCACGCCCTGCCACTGCCTGGCCTGGATGGTCAACCCGCGCCATTGGCCGCAGGCCGCGCATTCGCAGTTGCCGGCATGGTTGATGCAGGCTTGGGCCGCGGCATCGGCCTTGCGGACGGCGGCATTCCAACGCTCTTCGGCACCGGTCAATTGGGTTTGGGCGGCTTCGTATTCGGGGTTGGCTTCTTCCTGCTCGACCACATAGTCCCACGCCTTGGCCGCGCTGTCGATCTTGGCGCGCTTGGCCTGTGCCTTGATCACGCGCACGCCCACTTCGCTGACCGCCTGGTTGGCGGGCTTGTCACCGGCCGCCTTGTCAAACGCGGCCAAGGCGGCGGCCATGGTGTCGGCCTGCTGGCCGGTCACCTTCCACTTCAAGCCTGGCAATTCATTGGCCTGCAATTGGCGCGCCAGCACCACGGCCTGGTGGTCCACCGCCGGCGAGGCGCCGCGCCCGCGCCGGCAAGCCATCAGGGCGGCACCCGGCCGGCCATGGGCCGCCAAATCCTCTGCATGCTTGAGCACCGCCTCGGCCAAGCCGGCCTTGGCGGCTTTCTGTGCAGGATCCTGCGCCAGCGCCTCGCGGTAAGCGGCTTGGGCCGCATCCCATTTTTCACCTTGGCCGGCTTGCGCCCCCGCCGCCACCGCCTGGGTCACCAACTGGCGGCGCAGCACAATGTCATCATGGAATGCTTGCGCCCCCGGCAGCGCGGGCCAGCCGGCCAAGGCCTTTTCAGACAGCAATTGCGCCTCTTCCAAACGGCCGGCCACGCGCGCCACTTTGGCGGCTTCAAAAGTTTGATGTGCGCCGGCCTGCGCCTGCTTGGCGCGGGCCAAGCCGATGCGGGCGGGAAATTCAACCGCCGCGTCTTTGCGGGCCGCCAGCCATGCGGTTTCGGCCGCCACCCAATCACGCGCGCCTTGCGCGGCCAAGGCGCGGGCCAGGGCGGAATCCTTGGACGCGGCCTTGGCCAGGTCTTTTTCCATCGATGCCTTGGCCGCCAGCGCCGGCGCATGGGCGGGCAGCAATTCCAACACCGCCGCCAAGCGCTGCCGAACCTCTGCCGTCTGGCCGGCATCGGCGGCTTTGAGCGCTTGGGTGAACCATTGGTCGGCGGCCGCCGATTTGACCTTGCCCTGCAAGGCGCGCGCTCTGGCCGACTCCGGCTGCAGGCGCAGGGCTTCCTCCACCTCGGCCAAGGCGGCTTTGCCATTGCCCCCGGCCAGCAACCTTTCCGCCGCCTCGCAGCAGGCGCCGGCTTTGGCCTGCGTCAACTTGGCCATGAACGCAATGTTGCGCGCCAACGCCGGATCCTCACCCAAGGCGGCCTGGTAGCAGGCCGCCGCCTGGGTGTCATTGCCGGCGGCATGGGCCGCATCGCCGTCTTCATGCGCAGAGGCAGCCCAAGCCGAGCCGCCAACGGACATCAAGCAAACGATCAATGCGGGGGAAAGCAGCTTCATGGTGTCGGATGATAGGCTTGGGGTTGGATTGCGTAAAGGACTTTACAGTGGCCTTTTCATTTCTGCGTGGCCGGGTGGGCGCAACTGCTTGGCCAATTGCTGCGCACAGGCCAACAGCCCCGCATCACCCACCACCCGCGCCACCGCATTGCTCACGCTGCCGCCCGATTTGTAGCCCAGCGCCGCTTGCGCTTCGGTGCGCTTGTATTTGAAGGCCACATACGCCAGGTGCGCCGCCACCGCGCGGCCGGCATCGTCGCTGCGGCGACCGGTCTGCCAGTTGGCCGGGTCTTGCCCGAAGGCCGCGCCGGCAGCCGCTTTGATGGCCTCCAAACTCGGCCGGGTCAGGAACTCCCGCGACAGCGGCACCTCAGCCTTGGGCTCGGTCAGGTTCAGGCCATCCCTGACCTTCTGCGCAAAGGCCGCGCTGCCCATCACAAAGCCCTGCCAAGCATTGGCCCACGGGCATTCCGGCGGGGTCTCGATCCCGCGCCGCACATAGGCCGCGTACCTGGCCCGCTGCTGCTCGCGGGGCAGGCCGTCATACAGACGCAAGATGCGGTCTTCGGCCACGAACTTGAAATGCCGCAGCGGCTTCTCGTAGCCGGCGAAACTGCTCCACCGGTAATCCGCCGGATCGGCCACCATCTTGGCCCGCACCGGGTTCAAGTGGATGTAGGCCGACAGGGTCAGGTGGTAGCCCTCGCTCTCCACCAGGAACGACTTGAAGCGGCCCTGAAACAGCGGGCCGCAGCACTTGTGCCGGACATTGAAATATTGGGTGTAGGCGCCATTGAGCATCTTCATGCCGGCCGACAAATTCGGCTCCATGGTCTGCACGAACAAATGCTCGTGGTTGGTCATCAGGCAGAAGGCGTGGACCTTCCAGTTGTATTGCTCGGCCACCCGGGCCAACCATTCCAAGCGCTTCTCGCGGTCGGCGTCGTCAAGCACGATATCGCCCCGGTTGTTGCCCCGGGAAATGATGTGGTAGAGGGCGCGCGGAAATTCGATGCGGAGGGGGCGGGACATGGGTTGCAGTCTACCGGGAATCGGACTCTCTATC
>CAZVNU010000228.1:0-1254 GCA_964628335.1 uncultured Phycisphaeraceae bacterium | reverse complement strand
CGCCTAATTCAGGCCGGAAGCGATTTGCCCGACGGTGAATTTTCCGGAAACTGCGGCGACACCGACCTGGGAGGCGGGGGTCGAAAAAGTACCGGGGTTCCCGGCGATTCCTTCGTGGATGACGCGGGCAAAGGGACCGACCACTTGGCCGGCGGCGGTGACGCCAGCCGAGGTGGCGGCGACGCTGCCGTATTTCAACACACCAAAGGGGGAGGCGGGATCCGTGTGCTTGAAGTCCTCCGTGGTGGTGGAAGAATCGCCGCGCACGACCGCGCCCCTCCAAAAACCGCTGCGGACATCGGTCCACACGGAAAAGAAAGAGGTGTTGACTCCGGTATGGAACTGAGTGTTGGAGTTGCCGATCATGCGGGAAGCCATCATCACGGACTTCGAATTCTGGTTGGACTTCCATTCGGGTTTCAGGGTCGAGACCCCGTAAGCCAGGACGGCGAATGAATTGTTGTACACGGAAACCATGCCCGTGGTGGAGGCCGCGGTCGCGGCGTGGGTGGCGGTCGAAGTCCCCTTGGTGGGAACCGCCTCAAAAACGGTTTGGCTGACATGGGTGGGGAGCCGGTTGCCGCCGGTCCGGGAAATCTCGCCTGGAGAAATCCATTGGGCGGGGGAGGTCGCGCCTTCGTCCAGAAGCATGGCCTGGGCATAGGCGGTGTTGACGGACACGGAGTTGGATGGGTTTGGGATTCCCAGCGCCTGGATGTTGGTTACCGCAGCGTAATACTTGCCCAGGAAATGCCGGGTTGGCTTCCCGATCGGGCCCCCGTGCCCCATGGGTTTGCCGGCCGAGGTGAGACCGGGAAACCAGTCCTTGTTGCTGATGCCGTAGGTGGCCAATCCGGCGTGGATGTTGCGCAGGTTCGCGGCTTCCTTGAGGATGTTGGCGTTCTTCTTGGAGGTTCCCAACACCGGCACCAAGATGCCCAGCAGCAGTGCGATGATCGAAATCGTCACCAACAGTTCGATAAGCGTGAATCCGGACGGCTGCTTGATCTGGTGAGACATGGGATCTTCCTTGGGAAATCGCCAAACAAAACCGCACTTGGTTTTTGGGCTTGGAGGGGGGGGGGAGGAAAAAAAGGGTACTTCTGGCACTGAACCAAGGGGCACCCGCAGGCGGGATGGACCGTGGCCCAGTCAGTATACCACTCCCCCACCGCCCAAGAAAAAAACGCCCCAACGAAGCCAGGGCTGGCGGGTAATCCTCAACCTCCAAGCGCAAATGGCCGATGACAGAAA
>CAZVNU010000227.1:0-4361 GCA_964628335.1 uncultured Phycisphaeraceae bacterium | reverse complement strand
GCGGCGCCGTTTTTGGGCAGGCCTTTGCCAGAGAGCGGGATGCCGACCAGCCCCAGGCCAGGCGCCAGTTTCAGGCCGGTTTTGCCGAGTTCCAAGCCGGTCACCAGGTTGGGGCCGGGCAGCACCAAGGGGCCGTTGCAGGAGACGCCTTCGACCACCGCATAGTCGCCCAGGCGGGTGCGTTCGGAGGCCAGGATGGCGTTGAACACGAAGGCCCCTTCGTGGGCCGCGCGCGGGGCCACGGCGGCGTGGTCGCCTTCGCGGAAGGCGTATTTCTCCGCCGTGTGCGACAGGGTCGACACGCCGGCCATGAATTCGCGCGAGGAGCCGACATGGAAGAATTCGCAGGTCGGCGTGATGGCCACGGCAAAAGGCATGCCGCGCAAACCCGCATACACCGCGCGGGTGGTGGGGTTGTCGCCGTTGAGGGCCAGATATTCTTTTTGCTTGACGGCCTTGGGCAGGGCCATCAGCACTTCCTGGTACAGATCCAGGGCCGGCGCTTTGCCGGTTGGAAGATCGCGCAGCAGGCCCGCGACCTTCAACTTGCCGCCGGCCAAGGCGCAGCCCGCCACCTTGAGCAGTTGCCCGGTGGCGTCCGGTCCGATGGACACCAAGCCGGTGTCCACCAGCACCCGGCCCACGCCATCCACGGCATTGGCTTTTTGGGCGGCGTCGGCGTTGGGTTTTTGCAAGAATCCGGTGACCGGCACCGCGCCTTTTTGCGGGTCGCTCTTGGCCACATACACGCCATGCTTGGCTCCGCGCGCCAAGTCGGCGGGGAAGGCCACGCCGACGATGCCGGGGTGGTTGAAGTCGGCCTTGGCCGGATCGAAAGTGATCAGCACATCGCCGGCGGCCACCAGCACCTGCCCTTGGGGCGGGCAGGGCAAGGCGACCAGCGAGTCCAAAATCAAATCGAACAGGGTGGCGGGGGCCTGTGCCATGTCGCCGGCCAAGCGAAGCCGCGCCGGCACCGGGCAGGGCAGGGGGGCGAACACTTTTCCTTCGGCGGCGTAGGCCGGCAAGCGGCGGCTGTCGCCGCCGGAGTGGATGATGACGATGCGCTTGCCGGCGAACAGTTGCGCCACGGATTGCGCCTTGGGCTCTGCCTTGAGGAACTCCGCGGCCAATTGCGCCAAGACGCCAAGCGTCGCCCCGCCCGAGCCCACGCGTCGGCCATTGGGGTCGGGGATCACGCGCCAATCTTCCACCGGCCCCAAGCGGCTCTCTTGGGTCCGCAGTTCCAATTGCGCTTCGTAGCCCTTGGCTTGGGCGGGATTGGCGGAAGTGAGAATCAGGTGGTGAATGGGGGGCATGGGGATTGGATGACGGGAAATGAAAAAATAAAGACTTCGGAATGAGGAAAGTTTATCGGGTGCCCCAAATCACGATGCCCACGGCCAGCGCCCCGGTCAGCCATGCCGCCCAATCCGTCAGCGCGAAGATCAGCGGGTCTTCGTTCATTTTGCCTTGGTGGGTGAGGGCCAGCAGGCGGGCCAGCCACAGGGCAGGCAGGGCCGGCAGCAGCAGCAAACGGGTGGTGTGGGCGTAGAGCAGGCTGGCGGCCGGACTTTGGGTGTACGCCGCCAGCACGCCGACGGCACTCAGGCTGGCGGCGGCGCCGATGCTTAGCAGCAAGGTGCGGTGGTGGGTCCACCAGCCGCGGCCGGGGGCTTGGGTTTGCGCGTCGTTTTCGCCTTCACCGTGCAGGCGGGTGAGTTCGGCGTGGCGCTTGCAGCCGGCCAGGGCCAGGGCCAGGGTGCCGATGAAGGCCAGCAGCCAGGCGGAAGGCCAAATGCCCGAAGCCGCTCCGCCGGCCACCACCCGCAGCACGAAAAAGGCGGCGATGCCCAGCAAATCAAGGCCCACCAGGCGGCGCAGCAGCAGGGAGTAGAGCAAAGACAGCACGGGATAGGCGAGCAAGGCCACGGCGAAGTCGCGCGGCAGTTGCAGGGCCAGCACCACGGCGCCGCCAAGCAGGAAGCCGGCGCCGCCCAGGGCGACGCGCGGGGCGAGGTGGCCGGCGGCCACCGGGCGCTTGGCTTTGCGGGGGTGGGCGCGGTCGCTATGCACATCTTTCACATCGTTGATCAGATAGCCGGCCCCGGCAGCCAGGGAAAAAGCCACCACCGCCAAGGCGGTGTTGAACCAGGTCAGCCGGTCGGTGCAGTGGTCGGCCAGCAGCGGAACGAACAGCAGCAGGTTTTTGGCCCCGTGCAGCGGACGGGCGGAGCGCAGCAACGGGAGCAGGGGGGGGCGGAAAGGCATGGGGGCTGACTTGCGGGCGCGGGCATGCTACCCTGCCCGCGTGCTGAAATCCCCCCTCCGTTTGGCGTTGCTTTGGCGCGCGTTGGCTTCGCTGCTGTTTGTGGCGGCTTTCGCCCTGTTTTGCTGGCGCGGGCCGGGGCGGGCCATGCAGGGGGAGAGTTATGATTTTTCAATGCTGTATGCCAGCAGCGCGGCTTTGGCCGATGGCGGCGACCCTTATGTGCTGGCCGATGCCGGCGCCGCCATGGCCGCGCGCGGCGGCCAATTGAATCAGACGGCGGTACTGCTGTATCCGCCCTCGGCGCTGGTGGCGCTGCGGCCGCTGACTTGGTTTTCCTGGCCGGTGTCCCGCTTGTTGTGGGTGGGGCTGCAATTGCTCGCGTTTTTCGGTTTGGCCGCCGGTTTGCAGCGCTTGGCCGGTGCGCCGTTGCAGCGCGGGGCGACCGGTTGGCTGTTCATGATGGCGCTGTTGCTGTGGGCGCCGATCCATACCGGCTTGCACTTGGGGCAGGTGGCGTTGCCGGTGGTCTTTTTGATGGTGTGGTCGGTGATGCTGGCCGAGGATGGCAAGCGGGTGGGGGCGGGGTTGTTGCTGGGTTTGGCCATGGCCCTCAAGCCGCAATTGGGGCTGGCGTTTTTGCCGGTATTGATCCTGCGCGGCCATTGGTTTGCCGTGGTGTGGTCGCTGGCTGCCGCAGGCGGCCTGCATGTGCTGGGCATGCGGCGGTTGGATGCCGGAGTGCCGGATTGGATGGCGCATTGGTCGGCCAATTTCCAAGCCTTCACCCAGGGCGGCTACGGTGATGTCGCCCTGCCTTGGGCCAGGGCGCAAATGGTGCAGGCTTCGGCTTTGCTGGCGGCCTTGGGGGTGGCGGCGGCGGTGGCCATTGGCTACGGCTTTGCGACCTTTGCCGGTTGTTTCTGGCTGCTGAGCCAATGGCGTGAACGCCTGCGCAGCGAGCCGTTGGCGATGATGGCGGCCCTGTCACTGCTGGCCTTGCTGGCCGGCTATCACCGCTCGTATGACGCGGTGCTGGCCTTGGTGCCGATGGCCTATGGCCTGCGCTTGGTGGCGGCCAGGGCCCGCAGCGTGATGGGCGGGTCGCTGGTGGGGTTGCTGGCGGTGTTTTTGACCCCGGGCGGCACGCTGTTGGCGGCGCTGTTCCCGGCGGCGACGGCCGCCGGGCCGTGGTGGGTGCAATTTCAAACGCTGGCCTTGCTGGCGGCGGCGGGCGTGTGCATCGTGGGCGAGCCCGTTCATTGGCGGAGAAAAACCGCATGAAAACAGCCGCCCTTGCCCGTTTGCGCGCCGACTTGCACTGTTTGGCGTCCCCGGCCAAAGCGCTGGCCGCCGCCCGTTTTTTCAAAACCGGCCCGGGCCAATACGGCGCGGGCGATGTGTTCATCGGGGTGACCGTGCCGGAAAACCGGCGCGCGATCAAGCCTTATTTGCAGTTGCCGCAACCAGACCTGGCGGCGCTGCTCGACTCCAAAATCCATGAGGAGCGCTTGGCCGCGCTGCTGATTTTGGCGGCGCAATTCCAGGCGGCGGCCAAGGCGGGGGATGCCAAGGCGCAACAGACGATCGTGGCGTTTTATTTGGCGCGCACCGACCGGGTGAACAACTGGGATCTGGTGGATGCTTCCGCCCATCAGATTTTGGGCGAGCATCTGGTGGACAAGGACCGCCGCCTGCTGGCGCGGCTGGCCAAATCCCCCAACATGTGGGAGCGGCGCATCGCCATGGTTTCGACCTTTGCCTTCATCAAGCGCGGCGAAAGCGCTGATGCCTGCGCTATCGCGGAAAAATTGCTGGCCGACCAGCACGACCTGATGCACAAGGCCGTGGGTTGGATGCTGCGCGAGGTGGGCAAGCGGGCGGGGCTGGAAAATTTGCGCCTGTTTTTGCGCCAACATGCCAAGACCATGCCGCGCACCGCCCTGCGCTATGCCATTGAAAAAATGGAGGTGGCCGAGCGCCGGCGCTGGCTGGCCGGCCAAGGCTGCGCCTAGGCGGGGCGCCGCACGCGCTTTTCAGGGCTGGCGGGTGATGGGCACAACCCCTCTGAAAAAAGTAGACGCGGCGGCCC
>CAZVNU010000226.1:0-4410 GCA_964628335.1 uncultured Phycisphaeraceae bacterium | reverse complement strand
AGCCGACCGAGTCCTGCACCCCGTAGCGGCACCAGGTGGAGCCGACGCAGGATTTCACCGTGCGCAGCGACTTGCCGTAGGCATGGCCGGATTCGAAGCCGGCGTCGATGAGTTCCTTCCAGATCGGCGGCAACTGCTCGACGCGGGCGCCGAACAGATCGATGCGCTGGCCGCCGGTGATCTTGGTGTACAGGCCGTATTTCTTGGCGATGGTGCCGATGGCGATGATGCCGTCGGGAGTGATTTCGCCGCCGCATATGCGCGGCACCACCGAATAGGTGCCGTCTTTTTGCAGGTTGGCCAAAAAGCGGTCGTTGGTGTCCTGCAGGCCGACATGGGCTTCTTCGAGGATGTAGTCGTTCCAGGCCGAAGCCAGGATCGAACCCACCGCCGGCTTGCAGGTTTCGCAGCCCAGACCGCGGCCGACGGAATCCAGCAGCGCGTCAAAGGTCTTGATCTGGCGCACCCGCACGATGGAGTACAGTTCCTGGCGTGAATAAGGGAAGTGCTCGCAGACATGGTTGTTGACCGCCACGCCGCGCTTCTTGAGTTCGCTCTTCAAGATCTTGGTGGTCAGCGCGGTGCAGCCGCCGCAGCCGGTGCAGGCGGTGGTGGCTTCTTTCACTTCGTCAATCGTGCCCAGATTCCGCTCGCGGATGGCCGCGCACAACCCGCCCTTGGTGACATTGTTGCACGAGCAGATGCTGGCGGATTCGGGCAAAGCATCCACGCCCAAACCGCCGCCTTCGCCACTGCCGGCCGGCAAAATGAGCGAAGCCGGGTTGTCGGGCAAGTCCATGCCGGAGAGCACCGCCTGCTGCAGCACGCCGTAGTCGCCGGCATCGCCGACCAACACGCCGCCGAGCAGCTTTTTGCCGCAGCTGGAGAGCACGATCTTCTTGTAAACACCCTTGGGATCATCGTGATACACGATGGAGCGGGCGCCGGGGGTGGCGCCGTGGGCATCGCCGAAGCTGGCCACATCCACCCCCATCAACTTCAACTTGGTGCTCATGTCGGCGCCTTCAAAGGCGCTGTCTTTTTCTTCGGTCAAATAATCGGCGCAAATTTGCGCCATGGTGTAACCGGGGGCGACCAGGCCGTAAATGCGGCCATTCCACAAGGCGCATTCGCCGATGGCGTGGATATCCGGGTCGCTGGTGCGCAACGCATCGTCGACCACGATGCCGCCGCGCGGCCCGACCACCAAGCCGGCGGCGCGGGCGAGTTCGTCGCGTGGCACGATGCCGCAGGAGAACACCACCAAATCGGCGGGGATGCTGGCGCCGCCGACCAAATCCAAGGCGGTGACGCCGTCGGCTTCGGTGCTGACGATCTTGTCGGTGTGGGTGTTCACATGCACTTTGACGCCCAAATCCTCGATCAAACGCTTGAGCAGGGCGCCGCCGGATTCATCCACCTGCACATTCATCAGGCGCGACGAAAGTTGCAACACATGGGCCTCCAAGCCCATTTTTTTCAAAGCATTGGCCGCTTCCAACCCCAGCAGACCCCCGCCGAGCACCACGCCGACCTTGGAGGTCTTGGCGCGCGCCTGAATGGCTTCCAAATCCTCGATGGTCCGGTAGACGAACACCCCCTTGGCTTCGCGGCCCGGCACCGGCGGCACCAAGGCCTTGGAACCGGTGGCCAGCACCAACTTGTCGTAGGGCACGCACTCGCCGGCCATGGAGATGACTTGCTTTTTCTCGCGGTCGATGGCCACCACCTTGTCGCCGGTGATCAGGCGCAAGTTCTCCTTGTCGTAGAAGCCGGGCTTGACCAAGGACAGATCATCGGCCGACTTGCCGTCGAAAAAGGATGTCAGGCCCACGCGGTCATAGGCCGGGCGCAGTTCTTCGCCAAACACCGTCACGGAAACTTCGCCAAGCGACGGCGTCAAATACTCCACCAAACGGTGGCCGACCATGCCGTTGCCGATGATGACGATGCGGGTGGGATTCATGGGGAAACCAAATAAAGAGGAAACAGGTGGGAAGCGCCTGTTCATCAAGCAAGTCCCATGCCAGACCAAAAAATATGCTGCCACCCCCCAGCCCCCCTATCCCAACCCTCTCATTGACACCGGCTCTGGCCATCCAATAGGCATAATGGATGGCCAGAGCCCATTTTTTAATCACCACCATGCCGTGCCTAGAAAATGACCACTGCCATTCTTTGTGGCGCAACAACCGGGCACCCTTGCTCCTTTTTAATGTGGCACTCCTTTTGCACTGGTTCTTGATGTGCCCATCAACCGCCTCTTGGCCGAACAACAAACCCTGCGCCCCGCCTCGGCGGTGGAAGCCTTTGCAGCCTGGCATGACAACCATGATGGGTTGGGCACCCAAGAGGGCGCCACATGCGCCGTCTCTTACCAGCCGCGCCACTATCAGGAACTCATCCCGGTCGGCAAGCCCGGCGTGGGTGAGCAGTTCGCCTTTGAAGTCGATTTGGACGCCTGCACCGGCTGCAAAGCCTGCGTGGCGGCCTGCCACTCGCTCAACGGCTTGGACGACAACGAATCCTGGCGCGACATCGGCTCCCTGATGTCTTTGGTCGGCGAAGCCACCGGCGGGCCGGCCTGGCAACAGACCGTCACCACCGCCTGCCACCATTGCGTGGAACCCGGCTGCTTGCAGGGCTGCCCGACCCAAGCCTACGAAAAAGACCCGATCACCGGCATCGTGCGCCATCTGGACGACCAATGCATCGGCTGCCAGTATTGCTCGCTCAAGTGCCCCTACGATGTGCCCAAGTACAACCCGCGCTTGGGCATCGTGCGCAAGTGCGACATGTGCCATCAGCGCTTGAAGGTGGGCGAAGCGCCGGCCTGCGTGCAATCCTGCCCCAATGGGGCGATTGCCATCCGCATCGTCAAACAGGCCGATGCCCTCAAGCGCGACGAGCCGGTGATCGACGGCGCGGTGCCGTCCACCCTCACCCGGCCGACCACTTTGTATGTTTCCGCCAAGCCGCGCCCCAAGCAGGTCTCTCCGCCTCATGCCGATATGCCGCGCGTCGAGCACACCCATTGCCCGCTGGTGGTGATGCTGGTCTTGACCCAGGCTTCAGCCGGGGCCTGCCTGGCCCATCTCGCTGCGCCAAGCAAGGCTTTGGCCACCACGGCGGCGGTCGTTGGCATCATCGGCATCCACGCCAGCATTTTGCATTTGGGCCAACCACTCAAGGCCTGGAAAGCCTTTTTGGGTTGGCGCACCAGCTGGCTCTCACGCGAGGTGATGGCCTTCGGTGGTTTCGCCGGGGCCTTGACCTTGCTCGCCGCCTGCGCCTGGATTCCCATGCTGGAAAAATTCTCGTTCCTGGCCGCCTTGGGCGCAAGCGGCGCCGGTTTGGCCGGCGTGTTCTGCTCGATCATGGTGTATGTCGATACCAAGCGCGCCGGCTGGGCCATGCGCTGGACCTTGCTGCGCTTTGGCGGCACCACCTTGGTGCTGGGCGCCATATTGCTGGCCGCCTTGGCCGATGACTGGATCTGGAAGTCGCTGGCCGCTTGCGTGGTGGTGGCCAAACTGCTGGCCGAATGGCGGATGTGGGCGAGATTTGAATGCCAACCGGTCGGAACTTCCAACCGCCTGACCGCCTTGGCCGCACGCGGCCCGCTCAAGGGCGACTGGGCCATGCGCTACGCGCTGGGCATCCTGAGCTTGGTGGTGATTCCAGCCTCGCCCTGGGTGGCGCTGGCCATGCTGGTGATCGCCGAAGGCTTGGAGCGCGCGCTATTCTTCAAGGCGCAACATGCGCCACGAATGCCGGGGGTGGCGTAGCGGCGGCATCTTGCCACCGTCTTCACCGCGAAGCGGTGAGAAAGAAACTCAAACCAAGTCGGCGACAAGATGTCGCCGCCACCTTCACCTTCATGCTTGAAAAACTCGAAAAACTGTTCATCGCCAAAACCGGCCCGCTCACCGACCAATTGGCGCAAAGCCCCGGCGCCTTTGGCCTGGGCCAAACCCTCACCCGTTTGCAGCCGGCCGCCACCGTCAAAAGCATCTGCGGCTTTTGCTCCACCGGCTGCTCGCTCAACATCCATGTGGACCAAGACGGCGCGGCCATCGGCCTGACGCCCGATGGCCAGTATCCGGTGAACCTCGGCCAAGCCTGCCCCAAAGGCTGGGAAGCCCTGACCCCGCTTGGCGCCCACGACCGCGCCACCACGCCTTTGATCGACGGCAAGCCCGTGGATTGGGATACCGCACTGGATGCCTTTTGTTCCCGCTTCAAGGCCATTCAAGAACAACACGGCCCGGAATCGGTCGCCTTCATCGGCACCGGCCAGATCACCTGCGAGGAATTGGCCTTCGTCGGCGCCTTGGCCAAATTCGGCATGGGGGTGATCCACGGCGACGGCAACACCCGCCAGTGCATGGCCACGGCGGTGGCGGCCTA
>CAZVNU010000225.1:0-4415 GCA_964628335.1 uncultured Phycisphaeraceae bacterium | reverse complement strand
ACCATGAAACGCCTCCTCCGTGCCAGGATCGACGCCCAAAAGTAGACGCGGCGGCGAGGAGCGTCCGCTCCAACCCCAATCAAAACGACGCGCACCGAAACACCGGCGCGCATCGCTTCAAAGACCTCTCATCCCACGCGCATAGCCGCCGCGTCTACTTTTTTCAGCGGGATGACGCCCTTGACCCACCAGCCCTGAAACAGGACAATCAAGTTTTGTTTTGGCGCGGTTTTTTGCTACACTCGATTCCACGCTCTTTTCCCCGGAGACCCCAGCCCATGCCCATCCTCCTTGACCGCCGCGAATTCCTCCAGACTTCCGCCGTCATCGGCGCCGCCGCCGTGGCCCACCAGACCGCCGCCCGCACCACGGAATCCTCCGGCTGGCAGTTGAGCCTGCCGCAGGTGGACGCCCCGCCGACGCTCGACGGCGTGAAGTGGGACAAGGCCCCCTGCCGCTTCTGCGGCACCGGCTGCCATGTGATGGTCGGCGTCAAGGACGGCAAGGTGGTGGCCATCCAGGGCGACCAGGAGGCCCCGGTGAACAAGGGGCTGCTGTGCGTCAAGGGCTACCACGCGGGCCTGGCCCTCTACGGCAAGGACCGCCTCACCCGGCCGCTCCTGCGCCAGACGGACGGCTCCTACAAGGCCATTCCCTGGGAGGAGGCCATCGAGACCATCGCGCGAAAAATCGCCGGAAATCCCAAGCAATTCGGCTTCTACTCCTCGGGGCAGACCACCATCCCCGAAGGCTTCCTGCTCAACACGCTGATGAAGGCGGGCCTGTCCAACAACCACATGGACCCCAACGCCCGCCTGTGCATGTCGTCGGCCGTCACCGGCTACATCGGCACCTACGGGGTGGACGAGCCGGCCGGCTGCTACGACGATTTCGACGCGGCCGACGTCGTCGTCATCTGGGGCAACAACCCCGCCGAGATGCACCCGGTGCTGTTCAGCCGCATCATCGACCGCCGCAGCCGCGGCGAAAAGGTCGAAATCTTCGACATCGCCACGCGCAAGACCCGCACCACCGAGCACTGCCAGCACCACCTGCCGATGAAGCCGCAGGGCGACCTGGCCATCGCCAACGGCATCGCCCACCTGCTCATCAAGAACGGAACCTACGACAAGGCCTTCGTCGAAAAGCACTGCGCTTTCCGCAAGCAGGAGGATGTGAAGGCGCAAACGCTCAAGGGCGTGGCGTCCACCTTTGAGGCGTATTGCAAGGAGATGGCCGAATACACCCCCGAAAAAGTCGAGGAGCTCTCCGGCGTGCCGGCGGCGCAAATCATCGAGTTGGCCAAGCGTTTCGAAGACAAGAAACTCAAGGTGACCAGCATCTGGTGCATGGGCCCCAACCAGCACACGCAGGGCACCATGATGAACAACCTGCTGCACGGCATCCACCTGCTGTCGGGCCATTTCGGCACACCCGGCAACGCGCCCACTTCGTTGACCGGCCAACCCTCGGCCTGCGGCACTTCGCGCGAAGTCGGCACCTTGTGCCACACCCTGCCCGGCGGCCTGTTGGTGGCTGAGGAAAAGCACCGCCAAGAGGCCGAGGAAATCTGGAACCTTCCCCACGGCCGCATCAACCCCAAGCCCGGCTACCACACGGTCAAGTTGTTCGAGCAGTTCTGCACGCCCACCGACAAGGGTGGCGACATCACCACCCTGTGGGTGCAGGCCACCAACCCCGGCCAGTCGCTGCCCAACCTGGCCAAACTGTTCCAGGCCAAGCAGGGACTTGAGGACAAGTTCCTCATCGTCTCCGATGTCTATCCGACCGCCACCACCGAGTTGGCCGATCTCATCCTGCCGGCCGCGCTGTGGGTCGAGAAGAACGGCATGTACGGCAACTCCGAGCGCCGCACCCAGCAGTGGTTCAAGATGGTCGATCCGCCGGGCGAAGCCCGCGACGACGCCTGGGCCTTCCTCGCCGTGGCCAAGCGGCTGGACGAACTGGGCGTGCTCGGCAAGGACAAGGACGGCAGGTTCCTGTTCGAGTTCGCCTGCAAGGACGCCAAGGGCGGAATCGTGCCCGTGTGGCGATGGGCGCATTACCACGACCTCAATGTGGACGCCAATGTCTTCGAGAAATACCGCGCCTTCACCGGCTTCAAACACAAGAATCTGGCGCCCTACGGCGAATATGTCAAGGCCCGCGGTTTGCGCTGGCCGGTGGTCCGGCAGAAGGATGGCTCTTGGCGCGAGACCCGCTGGCGCTTCAGCGAGTTCGACGACGGCTTCGTGGAAAAGGGCCGCGTCATCGACTTCTACCACTCCAACACCCAGGATGGCCGGGCGCAAATCTGGCACCATCCCCACATCGCCCCCCCCGAAGTGCCCGACGCCGACTACCCCTTCTGGCTGTGCACCGGCCGCGTCATCGAGCACTGGCACACCGGCACCCTGACCCGCCGCATCGCCCCGCTCGCCCGCGCCATGCCGCGCGCCTATGTCGAACTCCATCCCGAGGACGCCGCCGCCCTCAACCTGCGCAACGGCGACACGGTGCGGGTGGAAAGCCGCCGCGGCCACTGCGACCTGCCGGCCTGGATCAACGGCCGCGGCTCGCCGCGGAAGGGGCTGGTGTTCGTGCCCTTCTTCGACGAGACCCGCCTCATCAACATGGCGACGCTGGATGCCCACTGCCCGGTGTCGAAGGAACCCGACTACAAGAAGTGCGCCGTGCGGATTTCCAAGGCTCCGCAAGCCCAGGTGTCAGCACCGACCGGAGCCGCGCTTGAAGGGAGGGCGGCATGAGCGCCCCCCAAGGCCCCCATGCGCCCGGCGGCAACCGGCGCTGGCTCCTGCTCGCCGGCGTGTGCGCCGCCGCGCTGGTCGGCTTCGTGCTGGGCATCCGTCCACCCGCCCCCATCCATGTGCAAGAGGGCGCGGCGATGCCGCAGGCCTCCGGCCCGGTCGTGCCTGCCGCCCGGTGGTCCGACATCCATCAGGCCAACCTCGGCCCCAATGCGGGATGGAAAACCGACCTTGACATGGCGGGCCCGCAGACCGTCGCCACCGCAGCCCTTCCCGCCCCTTCGCCCGAAGCCAAGGCCAAGGCCTTGGCCGCGCGCGCGGAACGCCGCGCCTTCGCCGGCGCGCCGCCGCGCACCCCGCACCGGGTGGACGGCATGAGCGTCTACGCCTGCCAGTCGTGCCATGGCGACGGACTCACCGTCAACGCCGGCCAGGTGGTGGCGCCGCAGATGCCCCACCCCTTGTACCTCAACTGCCTGCAATGCCACGAGACCTTGGGCGACCAGCCGCCCGGCGGGCCGCCGGCCGGCCGCGAGGAGGTCGCCTCCGGCGGCACCTTCGTCGGCGCGGTCGAGGTCGCCAACGGCCCACGCTTCCTGCCCGGCGCCCCGCCGCAGATTCCACATCCAACCTTGATGCGCACCCACTGCATGAGTTGCCACGGACCCTTGGGCCAGCAGGCGCTGAAGACCCCCCACCCCGACCGCCGGAATTGCCAGCAATGCCACGCCCCCGGCGCGGCCCTGGACCAGCGCGGCGAACCCGTGGAATTCCGCGCGCCGCCGGCCATCCAGACCTATATTGACGGGGCCCGACCGGGCGAAAGGTAAGGCGCTTCCCATGTCCACCGGCCACTCCTCCCGTCGCGACTTCCTGCGCGGCCACCTCTTCGGAGGGATGGCCAAGGCCGCTTCCGCCGTGGCCGCGCCGCTGGTGGCGATGAACGAAGCGGCGGAGGCGCGGGGCAGGGCAAAGGAACCGGCGCCCAAGGCCGTCTTCGTGGTCGCCCGCCACTGCCTGGCCTACCAAGGTTCGTTCTGCTCGGTCTGCCGCGAACAGTGCCCGGTGGACGGCGCCATCCAGGTGGAGAACGGGCGCCCCTTCGTCCGGTTGGAAACCTGCACCGCCTGCGGCAAATGCCAGGAGGTCTGCCCGGCGCCGGTCAACGCCATCCGGATCATGGCCGCCCCCGGCGCGGATCCCGGCGCCGCCGGCATGGGCGAAGATCTGGGCGGCGTGGCCGCCTTCCTGCCGCCAGCCAAGCCGGCGGGAGACGCGTCATGAACCTCCCCCTGCCCGAGATGGAGGAAGCGACCTTCGACGCCGCCGGCCTGGCCGCCCTGGCCCGGGAAGTGGACGCGAACGCGCAGGAGTTGTCCGCGTCCACCAAAGGCGGCTCGGAAGTCCGCTCGGATGACCCCGGCGCCTTGACCGCAGCGCAATCGGCGGAACGGCTCATCGCTGGAAGCGCCCAGGCCCTGCAGTGGCGCTACGCCTTCCAGGGCGTCCGCTTCGCCGACACCGTGATGCGCCGGACGGACGGGAATTTCCGGTTGCTGCGAATGCGGACGGGATAGGTCATGCAGGGCTGACGGGTCACGCGCGTCATCCCTTTGAAAAGGAACCCCGACCGTCAGCCCTGGTGGG
>CAZVNU010000224.1:0-4442 GCA_964628335.1 uncultured Phycisphaeraceae bacterium | reverse complement strand
GACTGGCTGAACCGGCTCTTCCGCGACATCCCGCTGGAATTCCTTGAAGTCATCGGTCACCTGGGCTTCGTCTTTGGCCTGGCCTTCGCGGTGCTGGCCTACGGCCGCTTCACCTTCCGCGCCGACGACCACTGGGCCTTCAGCCGTGAACGTCAGGAATGGAACGCCAAGGCCATGGGCAGCTTCCTCTTGACCATGGTCTGCATCATCGGCTTCGGCTACATCGGCAGCCACATCGTCATCGTGCCGGGCGCCCAGACCCTGGAATCCCTCAAGGATGTCAGCGTCTGCGTCTGCATCCTGCTGTTCGGCTGGCCCGCCTTCCTGGCCGTGGTGCCGGCCTATGTGCTGGCCGACATGATCGAGGGGGTGCCGCCGTCGTGGATCCTGGCCTGGCTGCCCGGCTACTTCATCAACCCCTCGTACCACTGGATCGCCTACCAGTTGTTCGGCAAAAACCCCGACTTCCGCAAGGCCGCCGTCTGGGGCAAGTACCTGGGCTTCGTCCTGTTCGTGCAGTGCTTTTATCCGGCCCTGTGGGGCTATGTTTGCGGCCCGATGTCCGGCTCCTTCCCCGCCGAGATCTCCTACCGCGTCGTCGTGCCGGCCGTGCTGATGACCCTGGGGCTGACCTGGCTGTTGGTGCCCCTCACCCTGCTGTGGGCGCTGCCCCTGGCCAAGCGCTGCGGCCTGTTCTGGGCGGCAATCCCCGGCCATGTCCGGGTACTGCGCCGGAAACAGGTGCAATGGGTGAGCGGCGAAGGCGGCCCCTTTGCGGCGGCGCCCGGCCTGCCGATCCGCCTGCTGGTCGCCGGCCCCTTCATCGCCCTGGTCATCTTCATGACCGGGCTGGTCGCCTTCTTCACCCTCAAGAATGGCGAAGCCTCGTCGCACAACCTGGCGGTGCGCCTGCACCAGGAGATGGCCGGCAATATCCAGATGCAGATCGACGACGCCCTGGCGGTGCCAAGCCTGCGCCCCGAGGACCATGCGGAAATCCTCTCCGGCCTGCTCGCCCAAAACAGCATCGCCAAATCCGGACGGGCATTCATCGTCGACCGCGCCGGCACCATCGTCGCCGCGTCAGGGAAAACCGCGGGCGACCCCGTGATCCAGGCCGCGCTGGCGGCCCTGCCAAGCGGAACCGACGCCCTTGGACAGGCGCGCTCCTTCCACTTCGACATCATCACCGCCGCACCCTTGTCGCGCCAAACCTGGCTGGCGCAGGTCAACCCCTACCACAGCCCAAGCGGCAAGGTGGACTGGCGGACCCTGACTGCCCTGCCGGAATCCGACTTCCTTGGCGAAGTTCAAAAAGGCAACTCGCAGGTCGCCATCATCCTCACCGCCGCCATGCTGATGGCCCTGGTCGCCGCCATCTTCCTTGGCCGTTTGGTGACCTTGCCGCTCCTCCAACTGGCCAATTCGGCCAAGGACCTGGCGACGGGCAGCCTCGGTCAGCGGGCCCCCGCCAGCTCCCTTCTCGAGGTTGAAAAACTCTCGCAAAGTTTCAACCACATGGCCGACCGCCTGCAGGGCTCCTTCGCGGAAATCCAGGCCGGCCGCGACGCCCTGCGGCAAACCTCGGAACGCCTCGAACTCGCCACCCGCGCCGCCAACATCGGCATCTGGGACTGGGATGTCGTCCACGACCGCCTGGTCTGGGATGCGACCATGTACCACCTCTACGGCCTGGAGGAAGCCGATTTCTCCGGCGCCAACGCGGCCCGGTCCAAGGCCCTGCACCCGGAGGACAAGGCCCTGACCGAAGCGGCGATCCAGGCCGCCCTGCGCGGCGAGCGCGACTACGACCCGGTCTTCCGCATCCTGTGGCCGGACGGCTCCGTGCGCTTCCTGCAGGCCGCCGCGCAAACCATCCGGGACGCCAACGGCCGCCCCCTGCGCATGGTCGGCATCAACTACGACATCACCGAACGCCGCCGCGCCGAAATGGAACTGGCGCGGCACCGCCTGCACCTGGAGGACACCGTCGCCACGCGCACCGCCGAACTCAAGGTCGCCAAGGACCAGGCCGACACCGCCAACCAGGCCAAGAGCACCTTCCTGGCCAGCATGTCGCACGAGATCCGCACCCCGCTCAACGGAGTGCTGGGCATGGCCGAACTGCTGGGCTCCACCGAGCTTTCGGCCGAGCAGCGCAGCTGGCTGGGCACCTTGCAACTGTCCGGCCGCATGCTGCTGGACATCATCAACGACATCCTGGACCTCTCCAAGATCGAAGCCGGCAAGATGACGCTGGAGACCGCGCCCTTCATGCTGGCCCCGCAACTGGATTCGGTGCTGCGCCCGCTGTCGCTCAAAGCGCAGGAAAAGGGCCTCTCCCTCAACCTGTCCATCGCCCCCGATGTGCCGGCCGCCTTCTTGGGCGATGCGCTGCGGCTGCGGCAGATCCTGACCAACCTGGCCGGCAACGCCCTCAAGTTCACCGAGCAGGGCCGGGTGGACATCGAGCTTGGCATGGAGTTTTCGGCGGCGCCCCGGGAGCCGTGGCTGCACATCCGGGTCCGCGACACCGGCATCGGCATCAAGTCGGAGGCGCTCTCCACGCTGTTCCAACCCTTCGTCCAGGCCGAGGCCTCCACCACGCGCCGTTTCGGCGGCACCGGCCTTGGCCTGTCCATCAGCCTGCGGCTGGTCGAACTCATGGGCGGCCGGATCTGGGCCGAAAGCGCGCCCGGCCAAGGCAGCGCCTTCCATGTGGCCCTGGAACTGCCGGTGGCCTCGGTGCTGCCGGAGGAAAACCCCGCCGCCCCGCTGGCGCTGCCCCCGTTGACCCAACCCCGCCGGGTGCTGTTGGTGGACGACAACGCCACCAACCAGCAGGTGGTGTCCTTGGCCCTGACCCGCCGCGGCCATGCGGTGGTCCAGGCCGCCAACGGCACCGAGGCTTTGGCGCGCGTCGAGAAAGAGGCGTTCGATGTCGTCCTGATGGACATCAACATGCCGGTCATGGGCGGCCTGGAAGCCGCCCGCCGCCTGCGCCAGCGCGAAGGGGAACGCAATCTGCCGCGCCTGCGCATCATCGCCCTGTCCGCCTCGCTCTTCCCCGGCAGCGCCCCGGCCGCCTGCCTGGAGGCCGGCATGGACGCCTTCCTGGCCAAGCCGGCCTCCGTCAGCCAACTGTGCGCGGCGGTGGAGAACCTGGGGCTGGCACTCCATGCTCCTTCGCCCGCCGCCGCGCCGCCCAAATCGCCGCGGCTCGCGGCGGCGCGCCGGATCCTCCTGGCCGAGGACAACCCCGTCAACCAAACGGTGGCCTGCGCCCTGCTGGCCCGCCGCGGCCACGCGGTGACGGTGGCGGCCAACGGCCAGCAGGCGCTCGACGCCTTGGCGAACGGAACCTTCGATCTGGTGCTGATGGATGTGCAGATGCCGGAACTCGACGGCTTGGAAGCCACCCGCCGCCTGCGCGCCCGCGAACGGGCCCAAGGCCTGCCGCCCATGCGGGTGGTGGCGATGACCGCCGGCGCCATGGCCAGCGACCGCGAAGATTGCCTGGCGGCCGGCATGGACGACTACCTGACCAAGCCGTTCCGGTCGGAGGCGCTGTACGCGGCGGTGGAGAATGATTGGGCCACGGGAACAGCCCCCCCATCCCTACAATAGGCGCATGTCCATCAAAACCATGCCGGAAGATTTCATCGTCGACGAAGTCCTCTCCCCGGCCTATCTCAAAACCATCCGTCAGCAGCCCGGCCCCTTTGTGGTCTATCACCTGACCAAAACCTCGCTGACCACCCCCGAAGCGGTGGGCTTTTTCGCCAAGGCCCTGGGGCACCCCAGCAACAAAGTGCTGGCCGCCGGATTGAAGGACAAGCACGCCCAAACCACCCAGCATGTGACGGTGGAAGCCGGCAAGAACAGCGCCAAATACCCCAAGACCATGGAAGCCCAAGGGTGGAAGGCCCGCCGCGTGGGCTTCGTCCACGCCCCGATCAACTCGCAGGCCATCGAAGCCAACCGCTTCAAGGTGACCATCCGGGCCATGACCCGCAAGGACAACGAACTGCTCGATGAAGCCGCCACGGCGCTGATGCTGACGCCGGAAGAACTGACCTCCGGCAAAGGCACGCTGCAGATCGTCAATTACTACGGCAACCAGCGTTTCGGCGGCGCCCGCGCCGGCGAGGGCTTCCTCGCCCCCTTGCTCATCAAGGGCAAGTTCGAGGAGGCGCTGAAAATCATCCTGGCCGCCCCCCACCGCAAAGACATGCGGCAGATCAAGAACTTCAAGCAGGCCTGCAAGGCGGAATGGGGTTCTTGGCGCGCCATGCTGCCCAAACTGCCCAAGATGCAATTGCGCCTGCCCATCGAAAAGTTGGCGGCCAATCCCGACGACTTCAAATCCGCCTTCGCCGCCCTGCCCTATTTCGAGCAGCAGATGGCGGTGGAGGCCTGGCAAAGCCTCCTGTGGAACCGCA
>CAZVNU010000223.1:1501-4442 GCA_964628335.1 uncultured Phycisphaeraceae bacterium | reverse complement strand
GGCGGCGAAGGCGTAAGAGGTGCCGTCGCCGTCGGGGGTGGCCTTCAGGCGGGCCATTTTGGCGAAGGCGTCATGGACGGCGTCTTCCGCCAGTTCCGGCCGTTTGAGTACGGACAACGCCAGGGCATGCAGGCCCCGTTGGTGGGTGGCGTAGATTTCCGCAAGCCAAGGCAGCATGGGGAAGAAGAAAGTGGCGGGAAAAGAGGGTTTGTTTGTCCGCCCATGTACACCGGGCGGGGCTGGATTTTTTTTCAGAAGCGGTCCTACAAGCCAAAACCGGCATGGATGGCCGAGGCCAAACCGTCGCAAGCCATGGGCAGATTGGCGTTTTGCGCCAAGCGGGTTTCCGTCTCGCGCACCGCCTCAATCTGGCGCAAAAAGGGCGCGCAGCGGGCTTCTTGCGCAGCCAGGTGGGCTCCAGCCTCTTCCCCTGCGCCTTGGGCCGCCACTTCTTGCAGGCGCCTGGCGGCCCACTGCGCCAGCATGGCCAGCATCAAATCGGAGCCCAGGCGGTTGGCCGCTTCTTTGCTGGCGTTTTTATGGCGCTCGACCCAGGTGCCGGCAAAGGCTTCGACGCGGCTGGCGATGGCAGTGCCCAATTCGGGCTGGGAGCGGCCGGCGGTCAGCGCGTTCAGGTGCGGGACCACCGAACGGCCCCATTCATCCAAACCATAATCCAATCCCAGGAGCGCCCGCCCTGGGCTGCCTTGGGCAAAGATGGCCAGCCATTTGGCTTTTTTCGCTTCCAGCGTTGGGTGGCGCTCCATTAAAAAGTTTTCCACCTGGGCGTCGGTGAGCGCGCCAAACGCCACCCGCTGGCAGCGGCTGCGGATGGTGGGCAGCAATTTGTCCTCGCGTGAAGTCACCAAGATGATGGTGGTCTCCGGCGGCGGTTCTTCCAAGGTTTTCAGGATGGCGTTTTGGCCGGCGGCGTTGAGCAATTCGGCTTCGTCCACGATCAGCACCTTGCCATGGTTCATGGCCGGGCTGCGGTGGGCCGGCTCAAGCAAGTGCTCGCGCACGATTTCCACCGGGATCTGTGTCAGTTTGCGTTTGCGCACATTGGCGTCATCGCTGAAGGCCGCCAATTCCTTGACCACGATGTGCAGATCCGGGTGCGAAAAAGACAGCGGATGCGCGCCGGGGTCGCCATCGGCGGCGGGATCAAGGTCGTCGGCGTCTTCATCGTCGAAATCGTCCTCATTCACCGTCGCCGATTTTTTGCCGGCGGGTTGCCGGCTGGGGGCGGCACTGACCTTGGGCGCGGCAAACAGCCGGCATGAGGCGCACTCGCCACAGGCGTTGGCCGCCCCCTGGTCATCGGTGAGCGGGTCTTGGCAGAGCAGGGTTTTGGCAAAGGCGAGCGCCAGCGTGAATTTGCCCACCCCGGAAGGGCCATGGAACAGTTGCGCATGGTGGATGCGCCGGGTTGCCAGTTGGTTTTGCAGGGTGGCAAGGGCTCTGGGTTGGCCGAGGATGGACATGCGGAAAGTTTAGGGGCAAGCGCGCGGATGGAGGCGGCAGGCTTGGTTTATAGTCCGCGCTTCCTTTTCCCCCTGGAGCGTCCCATGCAGCGTTACGGATCCGTCATCGGCGTCAAAGAAGAGCAAATCCCCGAGTACAAGCGCCTGCACGCCGCCGTCTGGCCGGATGTTTTGCGCATGATCGCCGCCTGCCACATCCGCAACTATTCGATTTTTCTGCGCCGCCTGCCGGACGGCAAGCATTACCTGTTCAGTTATTTTGAATACACCGGCGCGGATTTCGCCGCCGATTGCGCCAAAATGGCCGCCGATCCGATGACGCAAAAGTGGTGGGCCGTGTGCGAGCCCTGCCAAGAACCGCTGGCCGACCGCCCCCCCGGCGCTTGGTGGGCGGACATGGAAGAAGTTTTTCACTGCGATTGAGCGTTTGGGTGGGGGCGGGTGGAGGGTCGGCTTTAGCCGACCAGTTGGATGCGGGAAGGCCAGGTGCTGAGGTGGTTAAAAATGAACGCCCATGCGCCGAATGCTCGGTTGGTGCTTGATGGTATTACGGTGCGTGGTCGGCTAAAGCCGACCCTCCCTTCCACGGCCAATCTTTGGGATGGCGGCATAGGCCGGCTTTGACGGGATTCTGCAGGATGTATTCGATTGGCTTGCCCAAGTGCTTGGGTTCGCGCGCGTAGCGATCCCAGAAATCGCGTTGCCATAACGGGGACGGGGCGCCGGGCAGGCGCAACTGGCCGATGGTGCGCGAAGCTGCGCCTTTCCATGCGCCGACCACGGCCCCCAGAGGCCAGCCCTCGTATTGGCGAATCAGCACATGTGCGTGGTTGGGCATCACCACCCAAGCCAGCAAGTCGTAGCGCTTGCCGTCATGTTTTTCCAACTCCGTGATGCAGGCTTTGGCGCAAGCAGGATGGCGCAAAATGCAAGAACCCAGTCCCTTGTCCAAGATGCTGTGAAGAATGGCATGTCGGCGCTCGCTTAATTCTTCTGGCGGGAAGAAGCCCAAAGTGGCCTCTGCTTTTTTCACCACATCATCGGGCAGGCTGTCGGCCAGCCGATAGGTGATGGCTTGGACACGATGGGCCATATCCACATGCGGTAAGCGTCGGGTTTTATAAAGGCCCAGGTGCTGCATGGGGGAGGGTCGGCTTTAGCCGACCAGTTGGATGCCGGGATGAAAGAGGCCGCTGTTGTTGAAAGCAGACGCCCATGCGCCGAATGCTCGGCTTGTTCTTGGCAGTCGTGCGGTGCATGGTCGGCCAAAGCCGACCCTCCTTAGGGTGTCGGTGTGATGGCAGATGATAATGTTAAGGCCAGCAAAGGAGGGTCGGCTTTAGCCGACCAGTTGGATGCCGGGATGAAAGAGTCCGCTGTTGTTGAAAGCAGACGCCCATGTGCCGAATGCTCGGCTTGTTCTTGGCAGTCGTGCGGTGCATGGTCGGCCAAAGCCG
>CAZVNU010000223.1:0-1401 GCA_964628335.1 uncultured Phycisphaeraceae bacterium | reverse complement strand
GCCCATGTGCCGAATGCTCGGCTTGTTCTTGGCAGTCGTGCGGTGCATGGTCGGCTAAAGCCGACCCTCCTTTCCTTACCACCCATTTTCCAAAACCTTCGTCTCATCCAACCGCGGATGATTCTTCCTGAAGTCCTCCCGCTTCACCCCCGTCCCCTTGTTCATCCCATCCATATGCTTGAGCGTGGCCAGCATGCCGTGCAGTGCGCCCAGCACATCGCCGGTGTGGCCGGTTTCGCTGATGGTGTGCATGTTGCGGATGGGGAAGCCGATGCTGGTGGCGGCGCAGTCGAAGCCGGCCAGGGCGGCGCCCATGGCGTCGGTGCCGGTGTCGCGGCCGACCACCGTGGGCTGCACCGGGATGCCGGTTTGGTTGCAGGCTTCCATCACCAATTGATTGAGGTAGGGGGTGACGATGGAGCCGACGCTCAAGGCGAAGCCTTTGCCCATGGCCTCCGGGTTCATCTTTTTGGCGGCCAGATTGGGGGCGGCGTCGTAATCGTGGCCGACATCGGTGCCGATCAAAATGTCGGGCTTGAAGTCGCCGGCCAGGGCGGTGGCGCCGAAGCGGCCGATTTCTTCGTGGGTGGCGATGGCCAGCAGCACGCGCAGGTTTTTCAGCGGGCTGGCGGCAAGCAGGCGCGCCAGCTCGGTGACCATGAAGCAGCCCAGGCCGTTGTCGAGGTAGGCGCCGTAGAAACTGTCGGGGCTGAAGCCGCGCTTGATCGGGCGGTTCAAAATGATCGGGTCGCCGGCTTTGATGCCCAGTTTTTGCAGGCGCTCTTTGGGTTTCTCGCCGTGCATTTGCAGTTCCAGATAAATCGAATCGGGCGAGAGACCCTTGTCGCCGCTGCGCTGCGCCGGTTCGCTGAAGTGGATGGCGCCGATGGCCTCGATGGTGCCGCCCTCGATGCGGCGCCAGTGGCCGGGCTTCTCGGGCTGTTCGCTGAACAGGATGACCTCATGCCCCACGATCACATTGGGCAGGAAGGAATCGGTGTTGATGTAGATCTTGCCGTCGGCCGAAATGCTGCGCACCTGCATGCGGATCTTGTCGGCATGGCCGATCAGCATCACGCTGGGTTTTTCGGTCTCGCCCGGGGCGGTGTCCAGCACCAGGCCGGCGTGGCCCTTGAAGCGGTGGATGGCCCAGTCCTTTGGCATGAATGCGCGCATCATCGGCTCGATGACGCCGGTGGACATGGCGGCTTCAAAGCCGATTGGGCTGGGGGCGGCCAGGATGGCCCGCATGCGCTCGAATTGCGCTTCGGGCATGGGCGAGGCCCAAGGTTTGGCCTTGGTTTTGTTCTTGCCCTTGGCGGCGGATTTGCGGGCGGTGGCTTGGGCGGCGGATTTTTTGGCGGTGGACATGCGCGGAGGATAAGGGAAGTGGGGGTTTTG
>CAZVNU010000222.1:0-4481 GCA_964628335.1 uncultured Phycisphaeraceae bacterium | reverse complement strand
CAGAAGTTCAAAAACAGCCGAATTTATGGGAAATTTGACCGGACACTACTGATGCGCGAGATGATTATTTAGGAAAGCCAGAATGCGTCCAGATTCACCCTCCGCCACCTGCCGGCTTCGACTCAACCGGGCATCGGCGTCGACAAGCATCTGCTGTGCCTGGTCCAAAGACAGGCCGGCCGCAGACTGAAGAGCCTGTTCAATCTGGGAAAGTTCCGTTTGTAAATTTTCCCTTTTTTGCCATTCCAGCGAATGGACGAAGTCCCGCTGGCTTGTTTCCAACTCTTGAAGTTCCTTTTGTTTGTCCTTGATGCTCCCCATGGCCTGAGCCAGCTCTCTGCTGCGAATGTGGGCGGCCTTAGCCTCCTCCTTGCCCTGCCCCCTCTGAACCAATATTTCTTTCCGCTCCGCATCTGCATTCTCCCACTCTGCCGTCGCGGCATCTATTTGCTGTCCCGCCAACGTCAAAAGTCTTGGCCAAATAGCTTCCACCTGAGCACGACGGGATTCCCGGTCATCCGCAAGGGCAATCACTTCTTGAATGCGCGGCGCAATTTTTTGGAGATCCTCCACCTCCCGCCGCTGTTGGCTAATCACCCGATTTTCTTCCTTCTGCCCTCCAAGATCAATGCCGCCCGGGACGAGAAACGAATGGATCTCACTGGCAGTAATCAGTATTTTCAGGTCTTGCTGGGAAACCTGAGTCAAGCGCAGCAAATTCTTGAAGGTCAGCTTGAAATTTTCATACTCTCTGGAGCTCTCGACGGGAACAATGGAAAGCCCGTTGCCCCCGCCCAACCCGGTCAGGGCATCCCGAATGGCTTGCGGCTCACGCAAACGATCCAATTTTTTGCGCCCAAGCGATGCGTAAACCGCATCGGCCGAACGAGGCGTTCTGGTTACATCCAAGAAATCTGCCGGGTCGTATTCGCCACTGAATCGGAAGTGCTCGTACTCATAGTCTTTGATCGGTCCGAGACCATGAACGCCAAGGACTTGAAGGCCGGTGGGCGTCTCGCATTCAAAGAGAACCCAACTATGAGGGGTCGCAAAGTAATAACGGCGCGTTTCTTCAGGATGATGGGGCAAGAAAGAAAGATCCTTCCGTCCATCAAGGTAGAGGAACTGCAGCAGGGCAATGAGCGAGGTTTTTCCCGTGTTATTCCGGCCGATCAGGTGGATGGGCCGATCCAATGGCAAATCCGCGTAGTCATAGACGCCGCTGTTGATGACGATCATGCGTTTCGGACCATAGAACTTGCTCATGGTTGCTCCTCCAAAGACGCAGCGCCGGGAGTTTGGGCAGCCTCAATGCAGAGATCAAGGATACGGCAGACGGGGGTAAGAAATACGAAAGTTGAATCCTTGGATTCCCATCTGGCCAATCCACGCGTGCTCATGGATTGAACGATACTCCGCAGGCCATCAGCATCTTTGACTCCAAGGTCAGCCAACAACAGCCGATGGCGTTCCTTGTGCAAGTGCGGCAGACGGTCCAGGGAAAACTGCTCGGTCAATACCGTGTGCTCAATGTCAAGCCCATCGTCGCCCAGGCATTCGATCAGGATCAGGACAAACACCGCCATTTTCTGAATGGTGTTGCTGGCCGCCTGGTCTTCGCCCTGAAAGTAGTAGAAACCTCGGCGGTGCTCGACCAATTCCAGACCAAGTTGATCGAATAGTTGACGATAGTCCTCCCGATGTTGGCGCAATTCCTTGTACGCGATGATGAGGAAATTCCCCGATCCGCAAGCCGGGTCGAAGATGCGCAAGTTGTAGATGCGCTTGAGCAACTTGTTCAACTTCTCGCGCGACCCCTTGCCTTTTTCAAACTCCTCGCACAATTCGTCGAGGAACAGCGGCCGGATCACCTTCATGATGTTCGGCACCGAGGTGTAGTGCATCCCCAGTTCCGCGCGCTTCTCGTCGTCCACCACGCCCTGGAACATCGAGCCGAAAATGTCGGGGTTGATCTCCTTCCAGTCCTTCTTGCCCAATTCGATGAGTTTTTGGCGCGAGCGCGGGGTGAACGACGGCACGGCGGAATACCGGCTATCGGTGTCGCTGAACAAGCCGCCGTTTACATAGGGGAAGGCGGCCAGGTGCGGCTTGATTTCCCGGGAGCGCGGGACACCAGTCCCGCTCGGGGGGCTGTTCTTGCTTTCTGCGGGACGGGTGTCCCGCGTTCCCGGGGTATTCAGTGCCAGGAACAACTCCCGCAGGAACTCCGCCACATCCGAGCCGTCTTCCTGGGTGTAATCGGCGATGGCCCCGACGAACGACTTCTCCGGGAAGATGCCGGTGTCCTCCGCGAAATAGCAGAACAGCAGGCGGGTTAGGAACACATTGAGTGCGTGGCGATCCTCCTTCGTTTCGGGCGGGTTGTCCGCCCGAATGAGGTCGTACAGTTTGGCCATGTGCTCGGCCGCTTTGACATCGGCTTCGGACTCCGCTTGGAATACCGCCTTTTCCATGCCGGCCAGCGGCAGGAAAAACGCGTAGTTTTCGTGAAGGTCCCATATGGGGATTTCCAGCGCCTCCTGTCGCTTGGTGTCGTAGGCGGCCAGGGTCTTGAAATCGGTGGCGATCAAGAAGCGCGGCTTTTGTGCCGTCACCTTGGCGTCCTTCTTGGCCGCCTCAATGGCCGCCGCCGGGCTGCCGGGGCGCGGGTCGAAATAGACCTTGGCCTTGAGCAGGGTGCAGCCATCCTGCTTCGCCGCATTGGTCGCCCCGCTTTTGAGCCGGGTGATCGTCGCCTGCGGCGTGCCGAAGCAGGCGAGAAAATCGTAGATGAAGTCGTCTGGTCGGACCGCCGCCGAGAGGGTGGTGAGGCGGTCGATGATTTCAGAAAGGGTGATGCTGCTGGCCATGGCGGGAGTTTAGTCCCTGAGCCGTGAAGGGCCTTCAGAAAATCAGTTTTTCGCCTTCCTCCCTTCAGCGGGACTGGTGTCCCGCGTTCCCGGGCGCAAGCGCAATCTCACCCCTTCGGCCCCTCCAACCTCCGCACCGCCGTGTGCGCGGCCAGCGTCCCCATCTGACGGATGACGATCCACATGCCGAATTCAAAGGCGATGTCGGGATGAGCGAAGGTTCCACCGTACCGCCCAGTCGTGGCTTTCAGGCCGATGGCGCCAGTCTTTTCAACCCACTCCTTCCAATCCCGCGTGGCCAAGATGGAAGCCGGGGATGCGTCGGTGTCGGTGGATTTGATGATCCGCTCCATCATGGCGCTGGGGGCGACGCCAAAGGATATTGGGCGGGCGATGATGCGGGCATAAAAAATCCGCCATGAAGGCGGATTTTTCAGCGTCCCCGGATGGGCTCGAACCATCGACCTGGCGCTTAGAAGGCGCCTGCTCTAGCCAACTGAGCTACGAGGACCAAGGTAGCGGCGGCATCTTGCGGCATCTTGCGGCATCTTGCCGCCGTGCTTCACGAAATTCCATGCCACGGCGACAAGATGTCGCCGCTACTTTCCAATGGCCGGGATTGGATTCGAACCAACGACCTGCGCTTTAGGAAAGCGCCGCTCTATCCAGCTGAGCTACCCGGCCTGGGCATCCACACGCGGCGGGCCGCCGCGTCTACTTTGCCGACTTTATACCTTCAATTTCGCCTCATAGGCCAACGCCTTGGCATATCTGGCACGGATGGGCGCCACCACGCCGGCGATGAAGGCGTCCACCTGCCTGGGCGAACGGCCGACGAATTTGGCGCCATCCAGCTCGGCGTACAGGTCCACGCCCTTGAAGCAGGGCTCCTTTTCCAAGCGCGACAGCAGGTCGTTGGCTTCCCCTTCGGCCTTGACCCGCTGGGCGGCGGCTTGGGCATGGGTGCGGATGACTTCATGGATTTCCTGGCGGTCGTGGCCGGCTTTGACGGCGGCCATCATCAGGTTTTCAGTGGCCATGAAGGGCAGTTCGGCATTGAGGTTGGCAGCCACGGTCTTTTCGTAGACCACCAAACCAGAAACCACATTGACCACGATGTCGAGCGCGCCATCCAGCGCCAGGAAGGGTTCTGGCAAGGTCAGACGGCGGCAGGACGAATCGTCCAAGGTGCGCTCCATCCACTGCTCGGCGGCGGTGACGAACGGGGTCTGGGTCATGCCGATGACGAAGCGCGACAGGCCGCAGATGCGCTCGGAGCGCATCGGGTTGCGCTTGTAGGCCATGGCGGACGAGCCGATCTGGTCGGCTTCAAAGGGCTCTTCCATTTCCTTGCGGTTGGCCAGCAAGCGCAAGTCGGTGGCGAATTTCTGGGCGGCGCAGGCGGCCGTGGCCAAGGTGGCGGCGATCATGCCGTCCAAAATGCGCGGATAGGTCTGGCCGGTGACGGCGAAGCGCATGTCGGGGTTCCAGCCCATCTTTTCGGTCACCATGCGGTCCAACTTCTCGCATTTGGCATGGCTGTCGTCGGTGTCGCCGCCGAACAGTTCCAGGAACGAGGCTTGGGTGCCGGTGGTGCCCTTGGTGCCGCGG
>CAZVNU010000221.1:0-4484 GCA_964628335.1 uncultured Phycisphaeraceae bacterium | reverse complement strand
GGCGCCAGAACCGACAGCCAGGGCGCCCCCACGCAAAGCAACCGCTACAGCCTGGTGGACGAAGCCCAACTCCGGGACCTGTCCGGCAACCTGATTGGCTCCCGCTCTTTGGGATCCAACCCCCAACTGTTCGACACGCCCTATGCCACCGGGCACTATGGCGCCATGCCCGCCAATGGCCTGCGCAACCGCCTCACGACCCTCAGCGGCGTGGCGGACCGCGCCGCGCCGGTGCCATACACCGGCACGGGGGTCAGCCCCGGGGCCGGGCACAACTATTACACCGGCTTCACCCACCGCCCCGGCGACCTGAACCTGTACCAAATGGATTCAGACGGCAACAAGAACGGCCAGTGGTGGAGCAACACGATCGAGGATTACTTCTACTTCTACGGCGGCCAGTATCCGGGCATGCAGGAATTGTTCCAAGGGGTGGATTCGACCACCCCCGACGACGACTACCCGTTCCCGGAAGGATTCAAGCAACTGTTCGCCGGCGCCGGGAAGCCCGCCTCCGACATGCCGCGCGAGTACCAGATCCAGGTCGGCGCGTGCCTGCAGGACGCGCTGGAGCGCGACAACCGCCCCTCCATGACCTGGAGCTGGATGGGCTGGAAGCCGCTGCCGATCATGACGGAGTTCTATCTGCAGATGCCGTATGTGGTGGGGGCGCCGTACCAGATTCCGTGGAATGTGAACAGTGCATGGAATGCTACCGCCACCACCAGTGCCGGCTGGACCCCGACGGCCGCCGTTCTGGTGTTCCCCAACACCACGATCGCCGAATTGGCGGCGGGGGGCATGGCCCAAACATATCTGAGAAACCTCAATATCCTGGATAACGATGTTCCGGCCAAGGTTTATTTCTGTACCTATACCGCCGGGTCTGACATCACCGCCCAATTTCAGGCAATTCGGCCAAGCTGGGGAAATCGCACGACGAGTTTCAAAATCCGCTTCAAGGATTCCGCTGCTGGCGTGACCGCCGAACTTCTTTATGGCAAGGCGATGAATGCGGCCGTTGCGCTTGGGACGGATTTCGATTCGATGAGTTCGGATGCCCCGCCTTACCGGTCTGACCTCAAGATCGGCCTGCCCACCGCCGCCGGCACCAACTGGAACCAAGGCTACATCAACACCGTCAAAAACCGCACGGCCGTCGATGCCAGCAACCCCACCCCCACCGCGGGACAATTCTCGTACGGCAACCCCACGACCGGCACCGAATGGCGCGCCACGGGCATCGCGGGCGTCGGGTCCTATGCCTTTGAATTGGCCAATCCGTATTCGGTTCCCATTCGTCTGAACAACCTGCGCTTCGCTTTCCGACGCGACAACGACCGGCTCTATTGGAATGCCGCCGGTTGGGTCGTATCCACCGCCGCGCCTTCCGCGGACCTCTCAAGCTTCATCACGGCGGCCACCGGGCTGGCGAAGGACGCCGAAGGCTACCATGTGCTCAAACCCGGCGAGCGGATCGTGTTCTACCGCAACGGCACGGAACTTTCCGGCCCAGGCGGCGCGCGCCGGCGCCCGATGGGCGGCCCGGCCTATGTCGGCGCGGCACCCTCACCGGGAACCCCCGCCGTCACCGACATCTCTCCCCTGATCGCCACGGGGGCGGGCATCTACAAGGTGAACCTGGGCACGGCCAACACCGCTCCGGACCTCAACGGCTATCCCGCCAACGCGGGAACCGCGGCCACCATCGAACTGGAAGTGAACGCCAAGAACAGCGCCGGGGCCAATTACGGTTGGGTGCCCTACAACCACATGGTGTTCAAGGCCCCGACCTCGGGGTATGACACCAACCACTGCACCCGGGTCGAAACCAATGTCCCCAACCAGTACCAGGCTGCGCCCGGCGATCTGGTCTACTTCCAGCAGGATGTCCGCACCTTCGGCGTCGAAGAGAAATTGAACCTGTTGCAGGCGCGCCCTCCCTGTTTCTTCTTCGGCGACATCCCCAGGGAAGCGGGCAAGGGGTCGAAGATGCCGGTGGATCTGGGCGATGTGGAACTGCGCACCAACAACCATGCCGTCGCGGGCAGCGGCGTGTTGCCCAACGGTTCCGCCAAGCCCTACCCGACGCCGGAGGCCTCGGTGTTTAGTGGCGTACTCTATGGCGGCCACAACAACACGGCCTCCACCATGCCGGTGGGACACCCCACCTCGGGATTGAATTTCCTCTCCTACGACAGCACCCCGGGGACTGCCCGCATCTCGGCGCTCGGGGAGGCGGCCAAGGTGTCCTTCCGCACGCCTTTTGGCGGACCCAATGGCGGCAACGCCATGTACAGCGGCCAGCGCCAGGACATCCGCGACGGCTCCTTGTTCTTCAATTATGTGGGCATTCCCGCCGACGCGGCCACTTACCCCGGCACCTTCCCGGAATTGATGTCCGCACCGGCCGGCCCTTGGACCAGCGCCACGGCCATCGCCCGCGACGGCGCCGCCGCCAACCCGGTCAACGGCAAGGAGCGCCGCGATGGCACAGCCCGCGTCATGGACATCGGCAAAATCATGATGGCGGGCCCCATCTGGTGGAATTTCACCACCGGCAACTCCACCTACCGGGGAACGACGGCCAACGGTGGCTGGGGCGGCGCCGCCGCAGCCCAAGCCGTCCCCACGGTGGATCAATTGACCAACTGGTACCAGTACACCATCGGCGACGCCGTCAACTTCCATCTGGCCAAGGACCGACAGGTCAATGGCGCCAGCGCCACCGGGCTCAAGGGCCTGTGCTTGCGCGCCGACAAACCCTTCTACGACCCCGCGACCATCGTCGACACGCTGGTCTCCGGCAAGACCCTCGCCGAACTCTACACCGACCTGGATGCCATGCAGGCCGCCTCGGATGCCTACAACCAGGGCAATCCTCCCCCGCCCACGGGCGCGGACCCCGATGCGGCCACCCGCCTGCAATACAGCAAGAATATGGGTGCCATCCTGGCGGGCATCCGCGGCATGGCCAACTGGCGAATGTCCTGGGCCGATGTGGTGAACAACTACTTCCAAGTGGACAGCCCCAAGTACAAGGGCAACACGGGAGCCAACGGCGCCGAGTTCAAGCCCGGCACGATCAACCTCAACACCGCCCCGCTGGCGGTGCTCCAATGCCTGGCCACGCCGGCCAGCCTGACCACGCCGGAAACGGAAACATTCTTCAAAGCCGTCATCGACGCCCGCAAAGCGCCCAAGACCATCACCGGAGACGCCATCCTGATTCCCGACAACGCCGGGTCCGCTTCCATCCCGCGCCAAGGCATCGCCTTCATCGGGGAGTTGCGCTCCCAAGGCCTTGACCTTGAGGCCCTGAGTTGGTTGCCCCAACAAGCCTCCTGCCGCAGCGATGTGTATTGCGCCTATGTGGTGGTGCAGGGCTACAAGCAGGACGACTTCAACCTTGGCCCCATGGACTCCCGCAAGGCCATCGTGCTCTATGTCCGCAACGCGTCGGGAGCGCCGGCCACGATGGTCCGGCAATACATCATTCCCAGCCATTGACCCCTTATGAAACACGCCTCCCTTTTCACCTTTGCCTTGTTGCTGGCCTTGGCGGGCTGCGGCCGCAAACCGCCCGTGGCCGGTCAGGCCGCCACCGCCGACGCTCCGCCTGCGTCCGCATCGGATCGCACCGGCGCACCGGCCGGCGCCCCTGTCGGCGCCCCAAGCCCCGCGCCCACGGGCTCGAATGCCCCGCCTGCCGCAAACGCCCTCACGCCCGCGCAAACCGCCGCACTGGCCGCCTTTCCGCCGGTGAACCCACATCCCTCGCCGACGCAGCGCACCGCCATGGCGGCTGAACTCGCGCGCGGCCTGAAAATGATCGGCTTGGCCAAACAAGCCGTGGCCCAAGTCCAAGCGCAATGCGTGGCCGACCAAAAAGCGCGGCAGGCCAAAGCCCAGGCCGAATACGAGGCGCAACTGGCCCAACACAAGGCCGACCTCGAAATCCAATGGTCCCAGGCCAAGGCGAAGTGGGAAGCCACCGCTGCGGAATTCAAAGCCCAACTGGCGAAACCCGGCCTTTCGGAATCGGACAAGATGGACATCAACAGTTTCCTGGCGAGAGGCTTCGTGCCGCCCGCGGACCTCGCGCAGGGGGCGCCGATGCCCCCGTCCACGACCACGCACCCGCTTCCTGCGGCACCCGTTTGCGACCCCCAAGCCACCCGGGAGTGCGACGCCCTGATCTGCAAGTTCCACCAAGCCATGGCAGCCCATGACCACCCCCGGGCGCTGAAAGCCATGCAGGCCATCAACGCCCTCGCTCCCAAAGTCTCGCCGGCATTGCTGGCGTCGTATGTGGCCAGCGCCCAGCGCCTCCTCGAGGAACCTGATGCCGCTGATTCGCCGGCCCCCTGATGGCCGCTCCCCGGGCTGGCGGGTCAAGGAACCCCGCCACGACCTTCGGCGCGTCATGCCGCGCCAGGATCGACGCCCAAAAGTAGACGCGGCGGCCCGCCGCGTCCGCTCCA
>CAZVNU010000220.1:0-4493 GCA_964628335.1 uncultured Phycisphaeraceae bacterium | reverse complement strand
GCGCGGCATGACGCGCCGAAGGTCGTGGCGGGGTTCCTTGACCCGCCAGCCCTGTATAACTCCCGCTCCCATGCCGCCCGCCCCCCACGACCCTTTGCTTGCCTTGCGCAACCCGGAATTCCGCTTCTTCATCGGCGTGCGGTTTTTCACCACCTTCGCCCTGCAGATGCAGTTCACGGCGCTGGCTTGGACGGTGGTGAAGACCACCGGCAGCGCGCTGGCCCTGGGGGCGCTGGGATTGTGCGAATTCCTGCCGGTGATCCTGCTGGCCTTGCCGGTGGGCCATTGGGTGGAGAACCTGGAAAAGCGGCGGGTTCTGCTGGGTGCCCTGGGGGCGGCGCTGTTCGGCAGTTCCATCATCGCGCTGCTGGACATGCCCCTGCTGCATGATTGGCTGTCCGTCCCCATGCTGATGGGCGGATTCTTCGCGATGGTCGCTTTGGGCGGGGCGGTGCGCGCCTTTTTCGCGCCGACTTTCTTCTCCCTGATCGGCTCGATCGTGCCGCGCGGCCGGCAGGCCAACGGCGCGACCTGGACCGCCTCGGCTTTTTTGGCGGCGCAGGTCACCGGGCCGATCGCCGGCGGATTTTTGATGCATGCCTTCGGCAGTTTCGGGGCCCAACTGTGTGTGGTGACCCTACTGATGATCGCACTGCTGCTGGCCTCCCGCCTCAAACGCCATGCGCCGGTGCCCCACCCCGAAGGCGCGCCGCAGGAGGAAGGCAACACCGCCAAACTGCTGGCCGGCCTGCGCTTCGTCTGGCGCAACCCCTACATCCTGGGCGCCTCGGTGCTGGACCTGTTGGCGGTGCTGTTCGGCGACGCGGTGCCGCTGCTGCCGATCTATGTCCACGACATCCTGGGCATGGGCGAACAAGCCTACGGCATGCTGCGGGCGATGCCCGGCATCGGCTCCTGCCTGATGATCGTCGCGCTGGCCAAGTTCCCGCCGCGTCGCCATGCCGGATCCCTGCTGATGGCGGTGGTGGCCGCCTACGGCCTTGGCATGGTCGCCTTCGGCTTTTCGGGATCCTTCGCCTTCACCTTGGTTTTGCTGCTGGTCTGCGGCGCCCTTGACGGCGTGAGCGTGGTCATCCGCCAAAGCGTGCTGCAACTCCGCACCCCGGCCCACATGCGCGGACGCGTCGGCTCGGTCAACAGCATCTTCATCAGTTCTTCCAACGAACTCGGATCCTTCGTCAGCGGCTCGATGGCCTCCATGCTGGACTTGATGCCGGCCATCGTCGCCGGCGGCATGTTCATCCTGGCGCTGACCGGGGTGACGGCGGTGCTGAATCCGAAGTTGCGGAAGATGGATCTGGAGGAGAAGTCGGAGTGAACAATGTAGCGGCGGCATCTTGCCGCCGTCAGACCCACATGAAACAAACGGTGCGCGTCGTCTGCACTGCGCGCGTTGCGATGTCCTTCGTTTAGCGACGGCGGCAAGATGCCGCCGCTACATCAAATCAAACACCAGCGCCTCGCCGGTGCCCAAGAGCGCAACCTGCGCCTCGTCCTCGATGATCGCGCCGTCGCCGGCATGCATCTTCACGCCGTTGACGCTGAGCGATCCGGCGAACACCTGCACCCAGGCGCCGCGGCCGGGGCGCAAGTCCAGCTGCGCCTTGCCGTCCTGGAGTTTGGCCAGATACAAATCGGCATCCTGATAGATCGGCAGCGAGTGGTCGCGGCCGTCACGCGAACACAGCAGGGTCAGGCCGCGGGCTTCCAACGGAAACTCCTTCTCGTCATAGCGCGGGGGCAGTCCCGTGGCCTCCGGCTCGAACCAGATCTGCATCAGGTGCAGCGGCTCGGTCTGGCTGGCGTTGTATTCGCTGTGGCGGATACCGCTGCCGGCGCTCATGCGCTGCACGCGTCCGGGGCGCAAACTCGCCTCGTGCGCCTTGCCATCCATCAGGTCGCGGTGGGCCAGGGCGCCCTTGATGACCACCGTCACGATCTCCATGTCGCGGTGCGGATGGGTGGGGAAGCCGCCGCCGGGGGCGATGGTGTCCTCATTGATGACGCGAAGGGTTCGGAAGCCCATCCACTTGGGGTCGTGGTAATCACCAAAGGAAAAGGAGTAGTTCGGCTTGAGCCAACCGTAATCAGCGGTGCCGCGTTCAGAGGCGGGGCGTAGGGTGAGCATGGGAAATCCATTGAACAGGGTGCCACGGACAGCGAAGTCGTCCGTGTGTGGAAAATGCGTACAAATCAAATCACGGACGACTTCGCTGGCCGTGGCACCCGCAATCCTCAACCATTGCAGCCACCGCCGGTGCCGCAGCCGCCTTCGGGTTTCTTCAAGGCCTTGTGGCTGCCGTCGCAAAACGGCCGGTTGGCGGTGTGCTTGCACTGGCACAGCCATTTGTCGCCGTCTTTTTCGGCGGTGAAGCCGTGCGGGCGGAAGCCGGTGCCGGCGTGGCTGCTGTCGCAGAAGGGCTGGTTCCTGGATTGGCCGCAGGTGCAGTACCAATACTGCTCGCCGGCTTTGAGGGTGGCCTTGCAGGGGGCGGTGGCCGCGATGGTGGGTTTGGGGTCGGACATGGAGGGGGTTCTGAAAAGAAGGAATGAATTTGCGCCTCAAAGCAGCAGGTTTATTTCGGGCAGCAGCCCTTTTTCTTGCTGATCAGACAGCAGATCAGGCTATCGATGGCGATTTTGCCCGGGCCGATGAGCGTCAAAGCCAGGCATGCTCCGCCAAAGAGCGCATGCTGCGCGTAGCCGCCCGGGTCCGTGAAGCCCTTGTCCACATGGCCGCCCTTGAACGCCGCCACCGTGATCAGGATGAGCAGAAAAAGGGAGGCAAAGCGCGTGCCCAGCCCGAGAACCAGCAGGATCGGGCCGAAAAACTCGGTCAAGATCGCGATCGCGGTCATCGGCGCGGGAATCTGCATGTATTGGCTGAACTTCGCCACCGTACCGGACCAATCGCTGATTTTCCCGTAGCCATGGGGAATCATGAAGGCGGCGATCGACAAGCGCAGCACCAGAGGGCCCAGGCAGCTGCCCATGCACTGCAATTTTGCGATCGGGCAGCAGGCTCCGGCAGGGGCGGTGGAACAAGACGCAGCGGACGCGGCATCCGCAGGTTTTTGACAGCAAGACATAAAGGGTCTCCAAAAAGGGGTGGAATACGCCAAAGGAAGGTGTCAGCGTAGCCGCTAAGCCGCGCTGACGAAAAGAAATTAGTGCCCCGAGCAGCAGCCGGTCTTGGCTTCCGGCGCGTCTGGCACATAGCTATTGGTGGTGACATCGCCTGGTTTGACGGTCGAGCAGCAGCTGGTTTTGGCAACTTCTGGCTTGGCGGTCGAACAGCAGGTCGAGGCAGGGGTGGGAACGGACGGCTTGTTGGAATCGCAGCAACCCATGGGAATCTCCTAAAAAGGGAGGGAAAGAATGCCGCAACGGGCGGCTAAAAAAGATTAAAAACAGACTGGTCGGTCCAGATAGGATGAAGTAAAAATCAGGGCGCCAGCAACCTGCGAAAGGTATCCAGGGAATGCTGGAGCGGCGTGAGGCTTTTGCAAACCTGCATTTCCTGCAAGGTGCCGATCCAGGCCGACAGCAGCAGGGCGGCCAATTCGTCCGGGGCATAGCGGCGGGTGATGTCGCCACTTGCCTGCCCTTCGGCAATGGCCTTGGCCAACACCTGCCGACCGACATCGGCTTCTTGCGCCAAGGCCGCCCGCATCGGCTCGCCAAAGGTGGAAACCTCGGCTGATAGCTTGCAAATCAGGCACAATGGTCCATAGGCACGCTCCACCGCGCGCGACAAACCCATGCCGAACCAGGCCAAAATACGGTCCGACGACTTGAGGTCGCGCTTGGCGAAAAACTCGCGCATGAAGGCGTTGTGTTCGCCGGCATAATGAGCCACCAACGCCACGCCGAAGGCTTCTTTGGATTCAAAGTGGTGGTAAAACGAGCCCTTGGGCACCTTGGCCGCCTCCAGCACCTCGGCAATACCCAGCGCATGGAAGCCCTTGGCGATCATGATCGGCTCGGCTGCTTCGAGGCTTCGGGTTTTGGTATCACAGGCCATGGGGTGAATTATAGACCATTCGGTCTAGCGCGTCAAGGGGGCTTCGGCCGCCAAGCGCAAGTTGCCGCCTTCAAGGCTGAATACCGCCAGCAATTCCATTGGCACGCCGGCCGGCAACTCTTTGTCCAAATTCAAAATAAAACGGTACGAACGGGTGGCGGCGTCAAATTTGTCCTGGTGCTGGGGCAAAGTTCGCACCTCTTGGGTCCACAAATGCACCAGGTCATAGTGGCGCGCCGCCCCGCCGCCGGTGGCGCGCAATTCAAAGCGCCAGGTGCCGGAGCATTTGGTGTAATCCCCCAGACTGTCGACCATGCGCACGCGGGCGTCCACCACCCATGTCTTGCCGTCGGCCCGCGCCCGGGTGGCCGGATGAATGGCGATGCTCACCGGCAGCGGCGCCCAGGCCGGCTCGGGCGCCGGGGCGGGCAACACCTGCTGCACCACC
>CAZVNU010000219.1:0-4494 GCA_964628335.1 uncultured Phycisphaeraceae bacterium | reverse complement strand
GACACCCGCGCTCCAACACCTGCCAGCCCTGCGTGGAATGTGGGTGATGCCCTGCCGGCGGAGTTGCGGGATGCGGTGTCGCGTGGAAGGCGCGGCGAGCCGCCGCGCTGCTTTCACTTCCACTGCGGCAGCATGCCGCCGGAGGGGTGTTCGACCTCCAATTGGTTCTTGTCCACCCGCCAGATCACGCGGTCGGCGGCGGCGGGGGTGTCCTGCCCCTTGGCGAACAGCTCCACCCGGCGCGGCGGATCGCACCACAGGTCGGCGCTTTGTTTTTCGCCCTTGAACAGCAGGTGGTCGGCTTCGATGCGCTCGCCTTGGCGGCGGATGGCCACGCCATGGTCGCACTTGATTTGGCGGATGGCGATCTTGGCCTGGTCGCCCTTGGCGCGTTTTTTGTCGTGCAGGCCGCCCAAGCCGCCGCTCTCGGTGAGGTCGGCATGGGTTTCCTGGCAGGTGAGGATGACATCCTCCGCTTCCGGGGCGTAACGGCCGTCGGTTTTGAGGATGCGGTGGCGGATTTCCACATCATGCAGCAGGTGCAGGTCGTTGTGGGCCACATCCATCAGCATGCTTTTTTTCCAGGCGAAGAAGGTGGCGCCTTGGCCGCTGAAAGTTCCGGAGGTTTGATCTTCGCCTTGCTTGAAGTTTTCCATCAGCAGCAGGCCCGCCCCGGTCACGCGGATGGTTTGCGCGCCGGTGGGATTGCTTTCGGTGGCGTCGTTGGTGACCAGCAGATTGGGGCCGTCCACCCGCACCCGGCGGGCCAGCTTGCCTTGGTCGTCGTTTTGGCTGCCGGCGAACACCACCTTGCCCCGGGCATCGGCCAGGCGCAAATCGCGCTTGGCGCCCTTGTCCTTTTTTTCACCGGCCTTGGGGCCGGGGTCCACTTGCAGGGCCAGCGAGTCGTCGGCATGCAGGGTGCTGGCGCTGTCGGGGGCGTCGGCCACGCAATCCACCTGTTTTTCAAACAGGCCGGTGCCGGCCGCGTCATTCCAGGCCATTTTCCCTTGCCAGGTCACGGCCAGGTGCTGTTTTTCCTGCGTCACCAAAGTCAGGCGCCCCGGGCCGGCCACGCGGGCGATGCCGTTTTCTTTTTGCACAAAGACTTTTTCGCCGGCCAGGCTCATGCCCTGGGTTTCAAGCGCGGCCCAGCGGGCGGCGGAGCCGGTGAGTTCCAGCGTGTTCTTCTGCGCGTTGACGATGAAGGAATCGGCGCTCAGCGAGGCGGGCTTGCCGTCGGCCTGGCCCTTGTAGCGCGCATCACCAGAGGCATACAGCGCATTGACGGCGGGCTTGGCGTCGGGGTGCTTGGCGTCGGGCGGGACGAAGTCCACATCCAGCCGGTCGCAGGTCAGGGTGGAGCCGTCGCCCTGCACCGCCTCGACCGGGCCGCTGGCGGCAAAGCCCACCGGCAGGGTGCGGTCGCCGGCCTGTTCCACCGTCAGGCGCATGGCCGGCGACTTGATGGTGACCGAGCCCTGCTTGGGGTCGCGCAGCGCCATCACCGGGTTGTCCTGCGAGATGTCCACCCGCTTGAGCACGCTGCGGGCCTTGCGCCCTTTGGCGGGGTTTTCTTCCTTGCCAAAACCCAGGGCCAGACGGCCGCAGGCGAGCGAGAAGTCGGGATGGCTGGCTTTGACCTCGCCAAGCAGACGGGTTTCCACCGGGTCGCCAAGGCGCTGAGTTTGGCCGGGTCGGGTCGGTGGCACGGTGAAATCCATCTCCAGATGGTCGGCGTAGGAGGCGCGCAGCGGTTCGCCGGGTTTGGCGTCGGCGCCCTGCTTGAGGGCGGCGCTTTCCAATTGGCCCGGCCCGTAGACAAAGGCCTTGCCGGTGCCGGGATCGAGATCCAAACGGGTGCCGGTGAGCCAGCCTTCGCCGGCGCGCAGGGCGACCGGCACTTTGGCGGAACCCTTGGCCGCCACCCGACCCGAGCCGCGCGTGTAAGTCAGGCTGGCGCCGCTGATGGTTTCGCCTTTGCCGGTTTGCACGCCGGCCGGCACGCCGTCGGTGCCGGTCAGCGTGAGGCTGTCTTCGCCGCCAAGCACTTCAGCGGGAGAATCGGCGGGCGCCACCGGCAGCGTGGTGGCGGCCTTGTTTTTGCCTTCCTGCGGCGAACTCAAGGAAAATTGGGTGTCGAGGCGTTCGCCGGAGAAGCGGATCTCATCCTGCGCTTCCGGCGCATGCTGGATGCCGCGGATGGTTTGCTCCAGCACGGCGTGGTAATGGGTGATGCTGGCCTTGGCATCAGTCTTGGAATGGGTCTTGGGATTGGACGCGCCGTCGGCGTCGGTGATGACGGGGCGCAATTGCAAGGGGCCGGCCCAATGCAGCACCAAATCATTGGCGCCCGGGGTGTGCAGGCTGCGCGCGGCCTGGTGTTTTTCCAGCGCTGAAGCCAGCGGCTTGGATTTGGACGGTGCGGACTCATCGGCTTTTTTTCCAGCTTTTTTGTCGGGGGTTTGGTAGCACAGCACCTGGCCTTGGCGGATGTCCAGCTGTTCCATGCGTCCTTCAAGGCGGTTCCATGCCAATTGCAAGCCGGTGCCGCACACATCCATCAGCGGGCCGGTCACCTGCACGGGCGCCGAAGATTGCACTTCATCGCGCTCCAGGTCGAAGCGGGTGTCGCCGTCGAAGAACACCCGCAAGCGCACCTGCGCATCGGTGGCAAGCTCGATGCGCTTGCCCTCCTCGCATTCATACAAGGTGAACACCACCGGCTCCTGCGGGGTGCCGGCGAACAGGCCGTCGCGCGGATGGTCGCCCGGCATGGTGAAAGTGGCTTTGGCGGCGGTGAGCACCAGCACGCGGTGCGGGGCCAATTCAATGGTGGCGCGCGGCTTGGTCAGCACCTTGGTGCTCTGCGCACCCGGCTCGGCCCGCGCGGCGGTCAGGCGGGTCTGGCGCTTGGTGTCGCCCTTGTCCTGGTAGAGATAGTCGAACTCGGTGATCACCGGATTGAGCTGCGCCCCCTTGCCCTTGGTGCGCTCCAGCGCGGCTTGGTCGGGCAATTCGGGCAATTGGAGCGCCTCCCCGGATTTTTCGTCCTTGCAGGCCAAGGAAAGCCCCATGGCGGCAAGCAGCAAGGCGGTGGACAGACGCATGCGGGCGGGGGAGGGCATGGCGGAATTGTAGGTGGGGGGTTTGGTGCGGGTTGGATCGGCCGTCAACGGGCAGGGCTGGCGGGTCAAGGAACCCCGACCGTCAGGGAGGGGACGCTGGCACGCTATTTCGGCGGTTGCTCGTCCCCTCCCTGACGGTCGGGGTTCCTTTTCAAAGGGATTGCGCGCGTGACCCGCCGGCCCTGGTGCGTCAGGGTGTGCCGGCGGACGGTTGGGGCGCAGTTGTATCATTCCGGTCGTTTCGCCTTGTTGCCTCTTCGCATCCGCCCTTCCGAGGATCCGCCGATGAAATCCCAGCGCATGCTGCCCTCTGTCGCCCTGCTTCTCCTTGCCACCGGCGCCGCGTGGGCCGCACCGTCCACGCCGCCCGCGCCGACGCCACCGGATGCGGTGGATGCCGCCTCGCCGCAGGGCGCCGCCGTGCTGGCCGCGCTCGACGCATCCGGCGGAGCCTTCACCCCGCAGGTGCGCGCGGGCTTCCTCGCCTGGCGCAAGGCGCAAGCCGTGGCCGAACTGGCGAAGCACCGGATCGTCCTGCCGCAGGCGTTCCTGGCCGCCGTGGACGCCGATCCCGTGGCGGCCTCGACGATCTACGGCATCCGGCGCGGGTCGCCGGCCCAGGCCTTGTTCGTCCTGCGTTCGCTGGAACTCGACCTGGGCGCGGAAAACCTGCGGAAGTATTGCCAGACCGCGCTGGCCGCCGCCGTCCACTACGCGCCGGGCATCGACCTCGCCGCCGCCGAATCCAACAGTTTCAGCCTGAAACAGCGCGGGACCTTGACCGTCAAGGTCCCGCCGGTGCCGTTCACGAAAGTGGACACCCACCCCAAGGACCGTCCGCTGGACATGAACGACCACATCATCAATTTCCTCGAAGAGGAAGACGCGGCGGGACCGAATGGCACCCCAAAAGTCCAGCCGCGCGATCCGATCCTGACCGCGGGCAAGGTGGTGGCCAGCCTGAAACTCCAAAAGGAGTTCAACGACTACATGGCCGCGAAATCGCCGGGATTCCAGCCCATCGACTGCGGCGACAATGTGATCAACACCTACAAGGGACCCATCTGGCGCCATCCCTATTGCGCCCGCCTGCAACGGGCGGGCGAGCTTTTCACCAAGGCCTACATCGCCAAGGGGCGGATGCCGGCGAGAAATGATCCCGGAAGTTCCCCGTCGGAATGGATCGCCTATCAGGTGATGAATGCCGAAAACCCCGCGCGCAAGGCCGATCTGGGCAACGCGTGGCCCATCCAGGCTTACATGGTCGGCGCGCGCATTCCACTGCGCGAGGCGGAGTTCGTCTGGGACGAGAAGGCCAAGGGCATCAACCCGATGCGCTACATCATGTATATCGGCCTGATCGCGC
>CAZVNU010000218.1:1011-4500 GCA_964628335.1 uncultured Phycisphaeraceae bacterium | reverse complement strand
AAGGCGAACCAACGCCGGAAAAATCGAGCATTTTGGCAAAGGCCCCCACCTGCGAAGCCGGCACCTTGCGCAGCCCCGAAGCCTGCGCCAGCCACAAGGTGGGCGTGAAGCCGCCGCCCAGGGCGGCCTCCACCAACAAACCGGCCAGCGAGGCGGCAGCGGCGGCCTTGCCGGTGTCGGGCAAATCCATCGAGCGCGTGATGTCCATCACCAGATCGAGGCGCGGGGCGTTTTCTTCGCGGTAAAGCCGGATCGACAGCCGGTCGCTGCGCCCGTAGGCGGCCCAGTCGATGCGGCGGATGTCGTCGCCGGGCTGGTAGTCGCGGTGATCCATGAACTCGACGCTGCTGCCGGGCCGCTTGCCAAGCAGGGCCCCGGCCGCACCGTGCACCGCCGACTCAGGGCGGCACAAGCGGAAGCCGGTGCCGATGGCCCGGCCGCGCGCGAAAGCGGCGGCAACGGAAGGGAAGGTGGGTGCTTCAGACATGGTCACCCCCTGTTTGTGGATCCGCATTTATCTCGCGCTCACGGGCCCCGAGCGCAAGTCCAGGGGATGCCGCAAGCAAAGGCGCTTCATCCCCCCGAGTTTGCGCTCGGGGCCCGTGAGCGTCAAGACTGGCTGCGCTGGCATAAAACACCCGCACCTGCGGCAACAGCCACGGCAGCGACGCGATAAAGCCGGGAATGAGCAGGGTCAGCGCCACCACGGCGCAAACGGCCAAAGCGGGCACATACCCGGCTTGGCGCGGGTCGTGCAGAAAAATGGCAAAGGGGGCGAACGCATGCAGCCAAAACGGCTTTGCATCCCCTTCACGGCCGAGCAAAAAATCACCCAGCAGCGGCAGCAGGAATCCCGCCAGCATCAAGCCCGCCGCCAGCAAACCGGTGTGCACCGGCCGGGTGTGCCTGGCCAAAAAAACGCGCCGCAACCAGCCGGCCCAGAGCACATACCCCAGCACCATGATGTTGGAGACCGCCAACCGCAGCGCCAGATCGCGGATTTCCGACACCGCCCCCACCGGGCGATGGAACAATTTGTCCAGCACATAGGAAGAAGTCAGGGTGAACACCAGGGTGGCGAACACCAAGCAGCCCGCCCAGAACAGGCCGCCGGCCGCCCCGCTGTACATGAGGAAGGCCCCCATGTCGCCCTTGGGGTGGCGCGGAATCTGCGCCAGCATGCGCGGCCCGAGTTTGTCGCGTTCACTGGCGCCCACCAAGGTGGCCAAGGCCAGCAGCACGCTCCAGGTGATGGCCCAGGATTTGAAGTGGCCGAAGTCCGCCTTGATCATGGCGAAGTTGATCAACACCGCCACCGAGGCCGAAAACAGCCAGATCACCGTCAAACACACCCGCACCGGCAGGGCACGGTTGGCGGTGGGTGGCGACAGCATGGACACGGTCAGGGTGAACAAAAAGACGAACAGGCTGAGCACCAGCAGCACGGTGACGACCAAGGCCGCCGCGCGCGCCGAATTGGCGGCGAGCGGAAGCAACGAACCGCCGTCAAAGGCCAGGTGAAGGAACAGCTTGTCGAGCACCTGCACGGACATCCACGCAAGCACCAGATAAGCCAACGCCGCGACCACCTTGACCACCGGCCCCACCGCCAACGCGCCGATGAACACCGCCAGCAAAGTCGCCACCGCCAACATCACCAAATTAATCCACAAGCCGGCGATGATGGTGGACAAATCCACCCCGCGCAGAAAGTAGCACAGGGCCATGAAGGGCGCGCAGGCGGCAATCGCCAAAAAGCCCACCAACAGGCCGGAAACCATCTTGCCCACCACCACCGACCAGGGTGAAAGGGTGGTGGCGAACAGCAAATCCACATGGGTTTCATTGCGCTCGGCGGCCATGCGCACCCCCACATACAGGGGCACGCAAAACACCGTCACGATGTGCAGCAGCATGTAAAAACCGAAGAACACATTGCGGCCCAAGGTCCGCGAAGGATCCCCGTCGTCATATGCCAACAGCACCCGGCCAAGCAGCACCACCAGCACCGCCAACAGCAGCATCTGCACCGCCGCCACGAAACGGCTGCGCACGGCCTGGCGGGCCTCCTTGACCATGATGGGCGGGAGGCGGTCGTCAAGCCAAGCCAGGGCAAGGGACAGGCGGGCGGCACCACTCATGCGCGCCCCCCGGCCACCCCGAACACACAGGCCTGCCGCCACATCCAAGGCGAGGACCAGACAAAGCCGCCCACGCACATGAAGGCGGCGGTGATCGAACACAGTGTCGCCACGGCGGCGGCGTCATGGCCGTTGCCGCCGTAGACCAAGACATACCGCAGGGGGGCGAAGGGGTTGAACAGGTGGGAAAAATAGGATTTTCCAAGGTCGAACCCGCGTCCGCCGGAGGTGAGGAAAGCCAGCAGCACCGGCAGCAGCATGCCCAGCACCATCAACCCCACGGCAATCACCCCGGTGTGGATGCTGCGGGTGAAACGGGGCAGCAGGGAGCGGCGCAAACAGCCGGCCAGCAACACATAACCCAGAATCATCGCCAGCCCCAGGCCAAGCCCGTACAGCCCCCGCGACAGCCGGTCATTGCGCCACCCTGAGGATGCATCATCCCCCAGCCACAGGGCCGTCGCCGCCACCGCCAGCGTCAACACCGCCAGCAAGACCGCCCACAACAGGCCGCCGGCCGCGCCGCTGTAAAACAGAAAAGCCAGCCAGTTTTTGGGCGGGGCTTGCGGGATGGCTTTGACCAGCCGCGGACCGAAAGTGTCGCGCTCGCTGCCGCCGACCAAAAAGGCCAGCGCCCACAGCATCGACCAGCACAGAGCCCAATCGAAAAACATCTCAGGCCCCTCCCTGCTCAAATCGTGGTTGAGCAGGGACAACCCGATCACCGCCGCCGACACCAGCCACAACAGGGTCAGATACACCCGCACCGGCAGGGAACGGTTGGAGGTCGCCGGGGCGATCAACGCGCAGGACAGCACGAACAACAGGCCGGAACCGGCGACGAAGATGCCGGCCACGATGCCCAGCACGATCAACGCACCGTCGTGCTGCCAGATTTCCGCCACCACCCCGTGGCGGGTGAATACATGGGGCATCTCGCAACCCAAGCCCCTCACCGACAGGCAGGCCAGCGCCAGGTAGGCCAAGGCCACGATGATCTTGACCACCATGCTCACCGGCAGGGAGCCGATGAACACCGCCATCAAGGTGGCGGTCAGCAAACACACCAAATCCACCGCCAAGGTGAAGGCGATGGTGGGCAAATCCACCCCGCGCAAAAAGTAGCACAGCACCATGAAAGGGGCGCAGGCGGAAACCGCCAACACCCCCACCAGCAGCCCGGAGCAGGCCTTGCCCAAAATCACCGACCAGGGCTTGAGCGTGGTGGAGAACATCAAATCCACATTGGTGTTGTCGCGCTCGGCCGCCAGGCGCACCCCCACATACAGCGGCACGCAGATCACGCAGATGATGTGCAGCAGCATGTTGAGCGAGACGAACACATCGC
>CAZVNU010000218.1:0-1001 GCA_964628335.1 uncultured Phycisphaeraceae bacterium | reverse complement strand
CCCCAGGCCGCGGCCCATGTCGCTTGGATTGCTGCCAAGCAGCACGGCGCCAAGCACCACCACCAGCACGGTGAGGAACAAAAACTGCACCGCCACCACGAAGCGGCTGCGCACGGCCTGGCGGGCCTCCTTGACCAAAATGGCGCCGGCGCGGTCGTCGAGCCAGGCATGGGCGGCGGAAAAAGCGGATGGCATGTTTTTCACTGCACCTCCCCTTTGGTGATGTCCATGAACAACCGTTCAAGATCCGCCTCGACCTGTTTGAACTCCAGCACGCGGAAGCCCTTGGCCAAAAGGTCCGCCAGCAGGTTGCAGCAATCCTCCTCGTCGCCCTTGACTTCGATTTCCACCGAGCCGCCGGCCAGTTCGGCGCTGTGCACGCGCGGATCCTCGAACAAGGCCGCGCGCAGTTCGTCCTGGGTGCCGCGCACGCGGATGGCCAGACGGCGGAAGGAACCGCTTTTCTTCTGCGCCTCAAGGCCGATGGCCTCCATGCTGCCGGCATGGATCAATCTGCCTTTTTCAATGATGACGGCCCCGTCGATCACCTCTTCCAATTCGGAGAGGATGTGCGAGGAAATCAACACCGCCTTGCCCCGGGCCGCCAACGCCAGCGTCAGTTCGCGCAATTCGATGCGGGCGCGCGGATCCAGCCCGTTGGCCGGCTCGTCCATGATCAGCAACTTGGGGTCGTGGATCAGCGCGCGGGCCAGGCTCACGCGCTGTTTCATGCCCTTGGACAGGCCGCGCAGCGGCTTTTCGACCAGTTCGTCCAACTGGGTGAATTCCTGCACCTGCGCCACCATCAGTTTGCGGTGCTTGCCGCGCAGGCCGAAGGCACGGGCGTAAAAGTCAAGGTAATCGCTCACCGTCATGTCGCGGTGGGTCGGCAGGTTGTCGGGCATGAAGCCGATCAGTTGGCGGGCCTTTTCCGGGTATTCGGCGACATTGATGCCGTCGATCCAGCAGCTGCCTTCGGTGGGTTCGTCCAGCGTGGCCAG
>CAZVNU010000217.1:2318-4503 GCA_964628335.1 uncultured Phycisphaeraceae bacterium | reverse complement strand
CCGGCGGCATGCGACCCCTGCTTGGCGACGGAAAACTCAAGATCCTCGATGGCGGCACCACCCCGCACGAGGTGTCCAAGATCGCCCAGGTCGAGGGCACCGTCAGCCACTGAGTCCGTCACCGTCCATTCCTGTCCGTCTTTCTCCCTATCCCCCATCCCATGTCTGACTCCAACCCCGAAGCCTCCCCCGCCACCGCCGGCCCCGTCATCCAGATCGACCGCATTCTTGAGACCGTCATCAAGAACGAATGCTCCGACCTGCACCTCTCGGTGGGCAAGCGCCCCACCGTGCGCGCCGGGCACGGCTTGGCCGAGCTCAACACCAAGGTGCTCGAACCCGCCGACACCGTGGCGGTGATGAAGGCCATCGCCCCCGAACGCGCGCAGAACGAACTGCAGGAACGCGGCAGCGCCGACTTCGCCTTCGCCTACGGCGACGGCAACGACCCGATGAAGTCGGCCCGCTTCCGCGTGGCGTTGTTCCGCCAGCGCGGCACCATCGCCATGGTCATCCGCCGCATTCCGTACAAGTTGATGGACATCGAGACCATCGGCCTGCCCAAGATCGTGATGGAACTGATCCGCCGCCCGCGCGGCCTGTTCCTGGTGACCGGCCCCACCGGCTCGGGCAAATCCACCACCCTGGCCTCGATGATCAACTTCATCAACACCAACATGGAGCGCCACATCATCACGGTGGAGGATCCGGTCGAATATGTGCACCCGCACAAGAAGTCCATCGTCAACCACCGCGAGTGCCATGTGGACATCACCGTGCCCAAGGGCACCTCGCCGTTCTCGGAAGCCATCCGCCGCGCCTTGCGCCAGGACCCGGACATCATCCTGGTCGGTGAAATGCGCGACTTGGAAACCATCGAAGCGGCCATCTCCGCCGCCGAAACCGGCCACATGGTGTTCGGCACCCTGCACACCAACGGCGCCGCCTCCACCATCAACCGTTTGACCGACGCCTTCCCCACCAACCAGCAGGAGCAGATCCGCGTGCAGTTGTCCACCACCTTGCTGGCGGTGCTCTCCCAGCAGCTGGTGCCGCGTTGCGACAAAAAGGGCGTGTGCGCCGCCTATGAATTCATGGTGGTGACGCCGGCCATCGCCAACATGATCCGCGAGAACAAGACCTTCCGCATCGACTCGGCGATCCAGACCGGCGCCAAATTCGGCATGCAGCTGCTCGACGACCATCTCTGGAGCCATTACACCTCCGGCAAGATCAAGGCCGACACCATGATCGACCGCTCGCGCAACCCCGACGCCCTGGTCGAAAAAGTCAAGCGCACCGGCGGCTCCATCGGCCGGCCCGAATTGGATGAAAATGCCGGAGGGGGCCACTGATGAGCACCGCCACCCCGTTGGGCGCCCCGCGCCCCGAACGCGACGACACCGACATGCGCGGCCGCAAAATCGGCCGCATCCTGATCAAAATGGGCAAAATCACCATGGATCAGGTGGAGCAGGCGGTGGCGCAGCAGAAAAAAGACAAGGCGCAACTGGGCACCATCCTGGTGGAAATGGGCCTGATCAAAAAAGAAGACATCGAAGTGGCCCGCGCCCACCAAGAGGGCATGGCGGTCATCACCACCAAGGATTTGACCATCCCCGACGATGTCAAGGCCATGGTGCCGGCGGAAATGGCCAACGCCTACCAGATCCTGCCCATCGAGCACGATCGCGCATCCAACACCCTCACGGTGGCCATGAAATCGGCGGACAACTACCGCGCGGTGGACGACCTGCGCCTGCTGATGGGTTTCAATGTCAAGGCGGTGTTCTGCCCGGGCGACGAACTCTCCAAGCGCATCGACAACGAGTATGGCGAAGGCGAAGAAACGCTGGCGTCGCTGGTGGAAGGACTGGGCGAGGACGAACTGGACGAACTCGGCAAAGCCGGCCGTGCCAACGACCTGGATGCCGCCATGGCGCTGGCCGACGACAACCGCGTCAAACGCCTGGTCAACCTGATCCTGATCCAGGCCATCAAGGAAAAGGCCGCCGACATCCACATCGAACCCTTTGAAGACGAATTGAAGTTGCGCTACCGCATCGACGGCGTACTGTATGAAATGGTGCCGCCACCCAAGCAACTGGCGATGGCGGTCATTTCGCGCCTCAAGATCATGGCCAAGCTCAACATCGCCGAGCGCCGCGTGCCGCAGGACGGGCGC
>CAZVNU010000217.1:620-2308 GCA_964628335.1 uncultured Phycisphaeraceae bacterium | reverse complement strand
GTGACCGGCCCCACCGGCTCGGGCGAAACCACCACCCTGTATTCGGCCCTGGCCGAACTCAACACGACGGAAGACAAAATCTGCACCGCCGAAGACCCGGTTGAATACGACCTGGACGGCATCATCCAGGTGCAGGTCAAGCCGGATGTGGGGCTGACCTTCGCCGCCGCGCTGCGCTCCTTTTTGCGCCAGGACCCGGACATCATCCTGGTCGGCGAAACCCGCGACTTGGAAACCGCCCGCATTTCGGTGCAGGCCGCCCTGACCGGCCACTTGGTGTTCACCACCCTGCACACCAACGACGCGCCGTCGTCAATCGCGCGTCTTTTGGATCTGGGGCTGGAACCCTTCTTGGTGACGGCCTGCCTGGAAGGCGTGCTGGCCCAGCGTCTGGTGCGCAAAGTGTGCAAATCCTGCCGTGATGCCTACACCCCCACCGACCGCGAGCTCATGCAACTGAAACTGACCATCGCCGATCTGGAAGGCCGGCAGATTTACCGGGGCAAGGGATGCGAGTCCTGCAACCGTTCGGGTTATGCCGGCCGCATGGGCTTGTACGAAGTCATGGTGATCAATGACGAAATCCGCGATTTGGTGCTTAATGCCGCATCCAGTCAAAAGATACAGCGCGCCGCCATGAAGCATGGCATGCGCACCCTGCGCCAAGGCGGCATCCTGGGCATTTATGACGGTCAGACCACCATTGACGAAGTCTGCCGTGAAACCTTGGAAGAACTCTAAAAAACTTCCCTTTTCGACCGTCCACGCTTATCATGCTGGCAACGCCAGCCCCCTGACCAGGACCCCCATGCCCACCTTTTTATTTGAAGCCATCAACGAAGCCGGCAAGCCGCACAAAGGCAGCATTGCCGCTTCCAACAATGACGAAGCCATCCAGAAAATCCGCAGCCAAGGCTACTTCCCGACCTCGGTCAAGGAACAAAAAGCCAAGAAAGGCGGCAGCCCTGAAGCCGCCGCCGGTCCGGCCAAGAAAAAGAAGATGTCGGAGTTCAATCTCGCCATCCCCGGCATGGATGGGGTTTCCAACAAGGATTTGGCCCTGTTCACACGCCAACTGTCCACCCTGCAAGACGCAGGGCTGCCGCTTCTTCGCTCGCTCGATGTGCTGGCCCAGCAGCAAAAGCCCGGCACCTTGAAAAGCGTGCTCCAAGTGATGCAGGACGATGTGTCCAGCGGCGCGTCATTGTCCGATGCCATGAACAAGCACCCCAAGGCCTTTGACCGGCTGTATGCCAAAATGGTGGCGGCCGGCGAAGTCGGTGGTGTTCTGGATGTGATTTTGCAGCGCTTGGCCGAATTCCTGGAAAAATCGGAAAAACTCAAGGGCAAAGTCAAATCCGCCATGGTTTACCCGGTGGTGGTGCTGGTGGTGGCCTTCGTCATCGTGATGGGCATCATGGTGGGCATCGTGCCCAAATTCCTGGAAATCTTCAAGCAATTCGACGCCAAAATGCCCGCCCCCACGGTCTTCCTGTTGTGGGCCGCCAAATGGATTGGCGGCCCCATCCTGGGATGGATGGGCGTGAAAGAAGCCGACTACAACAAAGACCAAAGCGTGCCGGGCATCGTCTGGCTGCTGTTCGTCCCCTTCATCCTGTTCTTCGCCTTCATCGCCCTGCGCAAGACCAAGATGGGGAAAAAATTGATCGACCGGGTGGCGTTGGTGA
>CAZVNU010000217.1:0-610 GCA_964628335.1 uncultured Phycisphaeraceae bacterium | reverse complement strand
CTTTGATCGCCAAATCCACCATCGCCCGCTTCTCGCGCACCTTGGGCACCCTGGTGACCGCCGGCGTGCCGATCTTGGACGCCATCCGCGTCACCGCCGAAACCACCGGCAACGGCGTGTTCGCCAAAGCCTTGGAAGACGCCCACGACTCGGTGCGCCAGGGTGACACCTTCGCCGAGCCGCTGCGCAAAGCCAAGGTCTGCGACCCCATCGTCACCAACATGATTGAAGTGGGTGAAGAAACCGGCGACCTGGACAAGATGCTGATCAAGATCGCCGACAACTACGACGAAGAAGTGGACAACGCCGTGGCCGCCCTGATCTCGGTGATCGAGCCGATGATGGTGGTGGTGCTGGGCGGCATCGTCGGCGGCATCGTGGTGTCGCTGTTCATGCCCATGATCGCCATCATGCAGTCGCTGATGGGCGGCGGCAAGTAAAAACATGGCGTTCGACAGGCCAAGGACAAGGGGCTCCAGCTTGGCTCAGGGCTGGCGGGTCACGGGCACAACCCCTCTGAAAAAAGTAGACGCGGCGGCCCGCCGCGTGGGATGAGAGGTCTTTGAAGCGATGCGCGCCGGTGTTTCAGTGCGCGTCGTTTTGATTGGGG
>CAZVNU010000216.1:0-4513 GCA_964628335.1 uncultured Phycisphaeraceae bacterium | reverse complement strand
CAACGCCAACACCACAGCCCTCTTTGCTTTGGCGCTTGAAAAAGCCTTCATCACCCTGCCCGAAAACCAGCGTGAAGTGCTGCGCCTCAAGTTCAAGCGCGGCTGGGGTTACCCGCAAATCGCCGAGGCCACCGGACAGTCGGCCTCCTCGGTGGCCTATCTCATTCATCACGGCATGAAAAATCTTGCCGCCCGCGCTGAAAAAGCGTAATCAGAAGTTTCCCTCTTCCGCGACTTGCGCCTCCCTCCAATCCCACACGCCATGGATCTCGACGTCCTCCACATTCGACTGACCGCCTACGCTTTGGGTGAACTTGACGCCGCGCAACGCGCCGATATCGAGCACATCCTGACCGAAAGCCAGGATGCGCGCGACCAGGTGGCGCGCACCAAAAACATCGCCAAAGCCATCAAAGACCTGCTGCCGCAAAATGCCGATGACGTGCAACCGGTCACCCCGGCCGAATACCGCGTGCGCCAGCAAAACGGCCTGACCGGCAGCCTTGCAAGCATCTCCCACCAACCCGCCAATTCCACACCGCCCCATGTGGCCGCCGCCGCGCCGGCATCCGCCGGCGGCAAAGGTCTGGTCTGGCTGTTGATCGGCTGCTGCGCCCTGCTGGCCGTGGGTTGGCTGTGGCAGCTCAAGGCCGCCCCGCCAGCCGCGCCCAAAAACACAGTGGCGGCTGATGCGGCCCTTGCCGCCCGTTTGGCCGATGCCAACCAAGCGGCGCAGGCCGCCCAAGAGGCTTTGGAGCAGGAACGCGCCCTCAAGGCGGCATTGGAACTCAAACTTGCCGAAGCCGGGCAAAACGCCGCCTACATGCAGGACGCGCTTGGCCTGCTGGAGGAACAGACCAAAGAAATGGAGCTTGCCCGCGCCCAATTGGATGGCGAGTTGATTTATGCCAAATCGTTGGCGGCCGCCTTCCATCACCCCTTTGTCGCCACCGGTTCCCAGCTCACGCTCGCCCTGCGCCCCACCGCCAGCAACCACACGCTGGCGACCATCACCGAAGCCTTTGACCAGGGCGCCCTGCCGCCACCGGACCAGGTCGATGCCAGCGACCTGGTGCAAGCCTTCAAATACAACTACACCGCGCCCCTGCCCGGACAGGTCCTGCCGCTTTTGGGCGCCACCCTGTGCTCCTGCCCATGGGCCGAAGGCCACCATCTGGCCCGCATCACGCTGACCGCCGGCACCGAGGACGCCGTGCTGTCCGCCTTGAAAATCGAATTCAATCCGACCAAGGTGGAAAGCTGGCGCGAAATCGGCCGCGAAGTGAAATTGGACAACGGCCCCGCCGGCGGCCAAGGCTCCGGCGAACTGAAAGCCGGCGCCACCCTCACGCTGTTGGTCGAACTGGTCCCCGCCATGGATCCGATGGCGCCGTTGGCCGCCAAGCGTGTGGATTTGACCCAAAAAATGGCCGCCGCCCAACGGCGGGTGGCCGCCGGCGGCGATGCCACCAGCTTGGCCGAAGCCAAACTGACGCATGAGGGCCTGCGCCTTGACCTGCAGGATTTGGATGCCAAAATCGCCGCCACCCAAGCCAGCCAGCCGGTGTGGCGCTACCTGCAACCGACCCAACCCACCGCCGAAGCGGCGCTGGGCGACTGGCTTGCCGTCACCGCTTCGTTCACGGAGGCCAACGGCAAAACCGTGCCGACGCAAACCGTTTTGTCCGGTGCCGCCAAATCCTTCACCGATACCGATGCCGATTTCCGCTTGGCGGCGGCTGCGGCAGCCTTTGGCATGCTGCTGCATGAGTCACCAGCCCGCGGCACCGCCAATCTGGAACTGGTCAGCAACCTGATCAAAGACCTCCCGCAAAGCAATGAAGGCGTCAAAACGCTCGACAAGCTGGTGAAGCAGGCCGCTGAAATCCTGCCATGAGCATTCTGGTCCTGGCCAATCCCTTCAGCGGCAGCGGCCCCAACCGCGCCCACATGGAGGCTCTCATCGGCGAGTTGGCCGGCTTTGGCATTGCCACCCACATCGCCTGGTCGCCGGCCGAAGGGCGCGCCCTGCTGGCTGATTTTGGCGCCCACGCCCGCGCGGTGGTGGCCGCCGGCGGCGATGGCTCGATCGCCACCGTGCTGGGCATGATGCAAGAGGCCAACCTGCTGCCCCTGGTGCCGTTTGCCACCTTTCCCATGGGTAATGAAAACTTGTTCGCCAAGCATTTCGGCTTTGCGCGCAACACCCGGCAACTGGCCGCCCATCTGGCCAGGGGCGCAACCCGTCCGGCGGATTTGGGATTGGCCACCTGCGGCGCCGGCAAGCCCCGCCTGTTTTCCTTGATGGCCGGCATGGGGCTGGATGCCGAGGTGGTGCGCCGGATTGAAGCCTGGCGCCACGCCCCCACCCCGGACAACCCGCAGCGTAAACACCGCGTCACGCGCCGCAGTTATGCCCCGCACATCCTCAACGCGGTGTTGAAATACCCCACCCCGCCGGTGGTGCTCGAAGCCGACGGCCAAAGCCACGCCGGCGCCCTGGCCATGGTGTGCAATCTGGCCGAATACGGCGGCGGCCTGAAATTCGCGATCCATGCCAAGGACGATGACGGCCTGCTCGACTGGGTGCTGTTCACCAAGGGCAGCGCCGTCGCCGGTCTGCGCTACGCCTTTAGCGCCTACCTTGGCCGCCACCTGCGGCGCAACGATGTGCTGCACGGCCAGGCGAAAAAAATCACCGTGCGCGCATTGGGTCGCCAAGTGGATGCCCAAGTGCCGGCGCAAATCGACGGCGATGGCGCCGGCACCACGCCGATTGTTTTCGAGGCGCTGCCCGGGGCGTTCCGGGTGGTGGAAACAAGGCAATGATTTGGCGTGCGGCGGCACGACGCCGCACGCCGACTTTACCCGTGCACCTCGCCCGAATAATTCGGGCTCTCCTTGGTGATCTGGATGTTGTGCGGATGGTTCTCGGCCAGGGTGGCGCTGGAGATTTTGGTGAAGCGCGCTTCCTTCTGCAAGGTGGGGATGTCCTGCGCCCCGCAATAGCCCATGCCCGAACGCAGGCCGCCGACCAACTGGTAGACGAAATCGGAGAGTGAACCGCGGAACGGTACCCGGCCCTCGACGCCCTCGGGCACCAGCTTGTCTTTTTTGGTGACGCCCTTCTGGCCGTAGCGATCGGCCGAGCCCTGCATCATCGCACCCTGGCTGCCCATGCCGCGATACTGCTTGTAGCGTCGGCCCATGTGGATGATGGATTCACCCGGCGACTCCTCAAGGCCGGCGAACAGCGAGCCGAGCATCACGCAATCGGCGCCCACGCCGATGGCCTTGGCAATGTCGCCGCTGTGGCGGATGCCACCATCGGCAATCAGCGGAATGCCGGCGGGTTGGCAGGCTTTGAGCGCGTTCATGATGGCGGTGATCTGCGGCATGCCCACGCCCGAAACGATGCGGGTGGTGCAGATGGACCCCGGGCCGATGCCGACCTTGATCGCATCGGCGCCGGCGGCGATCAGGTCGCGTGCGCCTTCGGTGGTGGCGATGTTGCCGGCCACCACGTCGATGTCGAATTTGGCCTTGATGGCCCTGACCGTGTCCAGCACATTCTGACTGTGGCCGTGGGCGCTATCAACGCCGATCACATCCACCCCGGCAGCCACCAGCGCCTCGACCCGGTCAAGCTGGTGCACGCCCACCGCCGCACCCACCCGCAAGCGGCCGCGGTCATCGCGCACCGCCTTGGGGTATTGCGACAATTTTTCGATGTCGCGCATGGTGATCAGGCCGGTGAGATGGAAATTCTTGTCCACCAAGATCAGCTTCTCGATCTTGTTGGCGTTGAGGATTTTTTCGGCCTGCTCCAGCGTGGTCTCCGGTGCGGCGGTGATCAGGCGGTCTTTGGTCATCACCGCCGACACCGGCACATCACGGCTGCCGATGAAAGCCAGATCGCGGCGGGTCAAAATGCCCACCACCTTGCTGTGGCGGGTGCCGTCTTGGGTGATGGGCACGCCGGAAATATGCTGTTCTTCCATCAATTCACGGGCCATCTGGGCCGGCGTGGTCGGCGGCAGCACCACCGGATCGGTGATCACCCCGTTGGCCGAGCGCTTGACCTTGATCACTTCGCGCACCTGGTCGGCAATCGACAGATTCTTGTGGATGAAACCCAAACCGCCGGCCTGCGCCAGCGCGATGGCCAGGGCGGATTCGGTCACCGTGTCCATCGGCGCCGACAGCAACGGAATGTTGATGCGGATGCGCTTGGTGAGTCGGGTTGAGGTGTCGGCTTCGCTGGGCACCACCGAACTGGCGCGCGGCACCAGCAGGATGTCGTCGAAAGTGATGCCTTCAGCAATAATTTTGTTTTCCATTGGGCGAAGATATCCGAAGTGGGGAAAGGCGTCAATTTTCAATCAAAATGAAACCCGATGAGTCAAACAGAAGGGTATGAAAAAACCCGCACCATAAGCGCGGGCCTTAACAATGACAAGGTCACTGACAAGGGAACAGTTGGAGGTTTCGCATCCGGTTTCCCGGATGCTAT
>CAZVNU010000215.1:1766-4534 GCA_964628335.1 uncultured Phycisphaeraceae bacterium | reverse complement strand
CGCCGTGCAAAAAGCCGTTGTCGGGGGATACCGCCGCCGAAAAAGCGGTGGCGCAGTGAATGCCCACCAGCACAAACAGCAGAATGCCGGCCACCCGGGTGAACAGCCCCAGAATCAGCAGCAGGCCGATGGCCACCTCCAGCCAGGGCAGCAACTTGCCGTAGGTTTCAAACACATTGTCGGCCAGCCATTCGGGCCGGAAAGCCAGACCGAAAGGGTTATTTTTGGCGTTGTTAAGCACGATCCAGCCGGCCAAGGCGAATGACAGCCCCAGGGTTAGGCGGGCCAACAACAGGGCGAGGTTTTGGGTGAGTGTCTTCATGTAGACATTATCGGTCGTTGGTGGAATGGGGATGGAGTTTGAGGGCTTGGGTGGGGACCCATTTTATAGGGACAGAGTATGCGTATTGACATAACTAATTTAAATTGATTCATTAGATACGGCAGGTTTGGATCTGCTGGCTCGAGTTTTGACGCAGGTTGTCTGACTGCCTTCAGGCCCCGGTCTTTCCTATACTTCCCCTCCTTATGTCCCACGAACCCACTCTGCAAACTTCCCCCGCCCAAGTCGTCATTTTTGGCGCCTCCGGCGACCTGACCAAGCGCAAGTTGATTCCCGCCCTGTACCAACTCTGGTGCGAGGGCCGGTTGTCGCCCAAGTTCGCCATTTTGGGCGTGGCCCGCTCGGGTTTTGACGACGCTTCCTGGCGCCGGGAGCTTTACGATTTCAACCCCAAGATTTATGACGCCGCCAAGTGGGCGAAGTTTGCCCCCTGCATCCATTATGTGGCGGCCGACGCGACCCAGGATTCCGGCTGGCCCGCCATCACCGAGCGGGTGCGGGCGGTGGGGCGCGAGCATGGCACGGGCGAAAATATTTTGTTCTACCTGTCGGTGTCGCCGCAGCATTTTGAACCGGTGATCGCCCATGTGGGGGCCTCCGGTTTGGTGACCGAAGGCCGGGCTTACTGCTCCATCCTGGAAAACCGGCCGTGGCAGCGCATCGTGATTGAAAAACCCTTCGGCTCCGACCCGGTGTCGGCCCGTCGTTTGAATGTGGCGTTGGCCAATGTGTTTGAGGAGGAATCCACCTACCGCATCGACCATTACCTGGGCAAGGAATTGGTGCAGAACCTGATGGTGCTGCGCTTCGCCAACAGCCTGTTCGAGCCGCTGTGGAATGAGAAATACATCGACCACATCCAGATCACCGCCGCCGAAACGGTGGGGGTCGAGGGCCGCGGTTCGTACTACGACAGCCCGGCCGGCGGGGCCATGCGCGACATGGTGCAAAGCCATCTGCTGCAGGTGCTCTCGGTGGTGGCGATGGAGCCGCCGGTGTCGCTCGACGCCGCCGATGTGCGCACCGAAAAGGTCAAGGTGTTCAAGGCTCTGCGCGTGCCTTCCGCCGCCGAAGTGCCGCACATCGCGGTGCGCGGCCAGTACGGCGCGGGCTCCGCGGCGGGCAAGGGTCTGCCGGACTACCGCGCCGAAGCCGGCGTGGCCGAAGGCAGCCAGGTGGACACCTACACCGCGATGAAGTTCTTCGTCGACACCTGGCGCTGGGGCGGCGTGCCGTTTTACCTGCGCTCGGGCAAGGCGATGGCCAAGAAATGCACCGAAATCGTGGTGTATTTCAAGCGCGCGCCGCATGCGCTGTTCCGTTCGCACCTGAAGGGCGGCAACCCCAACCAGTTGCTGATTTCCATCCATCCCGACGAGGGCGTGCGCATCCGTTTCGCCGGCAAGGAGCCGGGCACGGGCTTGAAAATCAACGATGTGGTGATGGAGTTCGATTATGTGGAGCAGTGGAAGGTGGAGCCGCCCGACGGCTACGCCACCTTGCTGCATGACGCCATCCGCGGCGACCAGACCCTGTTCAAGCACCGCGACGAAATCGACTGCTCGTGGAACGCGGTGCAGCCGGTGCTGGATCACTGGGCCGAAAATCCTGATGCCAACCTGCCCAACTATGTGGCGGGTTCGTGGGGGCCGGCGGCGGCCGACGAGATGATGGGCCGCGACGGCCGCCATTGGCGCACGCACTGATTTCCTCCTCCTTTCATCCACCATGCCCACCCTTCCCGGCCAAACCGTCGTCCAAGCAGACACCGAAGACCTGTTCCATGAGTTGGGCGTGGCGTTGCGCCAGGCCGCTTTTGAGGCGGTGGAGGCGCGCGGCGTGTTTCATTTGGCGCTGTCGGGCGGGTCCACCCCCGAGCCGTTTTACATGCGGTTGGTGACCGATCCGCTGTATCGCGCATTGCCGTGGGCGACGACCCATGTGTGGATTGTCGATGAGCGCCGGGTGCCGGAGTCGGATGCCAAGTCCAACATGCGCATGATCCGCGAGAGCCTGACCGGCCACATCACCACGCCCGAGTCGCAAGTACACGCGGTGCCGACCTTGGCCGCCGATCCGGCCGGCGAGTACGAGGCGGAAATGGCCGCGGTGTTCGGCATGCGCCCCGGCGCCGGCGTGCCCCGCTTGGATTTCGTGTTGCTGGGGATGGGCGGTGATGCCCACACCGCCAGTTTGTTCCCGGCTTCGCCGGCCTTGCTGGAGCAAACCCGTTGGTTTGCCAACAACGACGGCCCGCGGGTGGTGCCGCCGGCCCGCATCACCATGACTTATCCCCTGCTCAACCACGCCCGCAGCGTCAATGTGTTGGCGGTGGGGGGCAGCAAGGCGCAGACTTTGGGCAATATCGCCCGCCAAATGGCGCGAAGCGGGCCAGACATCCAAGAATTGCCGATCACCGGCGTGA
>CAZVNU010000215.1:0-1756 GCA_964628335.1 uncultured Phycisphaeraceae bacterium | reverse complement strand
GGCCCGGCCGGCGGCCAGTTGCGCTGGTTTTTGGACCATGCGGCGGCGGCGGGGTTGCAGGGTTGAATTCATGAAAAAACGGCCGGTTCGCCGATAAAAAAGGATTGCCGGGCTTGGCCCGGCTGCCTTTTTCTTTTTCCACAAAAACATGAGCACTAAGTCCACCCCTTCATCCCTTGATGTATCCACTGCTGCTCCCAAGGGCAATGGCCCCGGCACCATGGTGGTGGCCGGCGTTTTGGCTTTGGCTCTGGGGGGGCTGGGGGTGGCTGCTTTGATGAGCAAGGGCAAGCCGCAACCCATGGCTGCCACCGAATCCGCCGAAGAAACGGCCGCCAAGGCCAAAGCCGACCAGGCAGCTGTCGATGCCGCCGAAGCTGCCTTGGCGCGCGGCGAGACCCCGGCCAAAGCCACTTTGACTTTGACCCCCAAAGAAGACCCTGCACTGGATGGGCAAACTCAAGAGGAGGAGCCGTCGGCCTTCCCGGCCAACGATGTGTCGGCCAAATAAATTATTGGAGTGGTTGTTACTTTGCATGGGCCAAGGTGGCTAATATGGCGCCTTCTTTTTCTGGAACCATTCCAGGAATCCATCATCCTTACCTTGTCAAGGAAAATTGTTATGAAGACTGTTGCCTCCATCGCCGCTCTCGCTTTCGTCATGGGTCTCTCCTTCGGTTGCGAAGAGAAGAAAGCCACCGTGACCCCTCCTCCTGCCGCGCCCGAAGCTGCGCCCGAAGCCGCGCCCGAAGCTGCGCCCGAAGCTGCGCCCGAAGCCGCCCCCAAGGCCGAAGAAGCTCCCGCGGTCGAAGCCAAGTGATTTAGTCAAGTGATTTTTGGCTTGCCCAAAAAACGCAACCCCGCCTTTGGGCGGGGTTGTTTTTTTTGTGGCAAAATTCCACTGATGTCACTTACCTCCCCACAGTTATTGGCCGATCTTGAGGCCGCCATCTTGCGCCTTGCGCCCGCTGGCCTGCTGACCGCCTTCAGCGGCGGGGTGGATTCCACCCTGGTGGCGGTGGCGGCGCGCCGGGTGCTGGGCCGCGCGCTGGGGGTGGCGGCCATCGGCAATTCCGCTTCGTTGCCACGGTCTGAACTGGCAGCGGCGCGCGCGTTGGCCGCCCAATATGATTTTGAATTGGTGGAGGTGGCCCCCGGCGAGCAGGAGAGCCCGGCCTATCAACAGAACAATCCTGATCGCTGCTATCACTGCAAAACCCACTTGTATGCGGCCCTGCGGCCGGCGGCGGCGGCGCGCGGCATGGTGATCGCCAACGGCACCAATGTGGATGATTTGGCGGAAATCCGCCCAGGTCTTCAGGCGGCGGCCGAGGCCAAGGTGGTGAGTCCGTTGGTTGAGGCGCGCTTGGATAAGGCCCAAGTACGGCAGGTGGCGTTGTTTTTGGGCTTGTCCAACCATGACAAGCCGGCCGCGCCCTGCCTGGCCAGCCGCTTGCCGTGGGGCACGCCGGTGACCCTTTCACGCCTGGCCAAAGTCGAAGCCGCCGAAAACGCACTGCGCGCCTTGGGTTTTTCCGGCTTTCGCGTGCGCGATCATGGCGAACTGGCGCGGGTGGAGGTGGGGGCGGCGCAATTCGCGTTGGCGATGGAAAAACGCGAGGCCATGCGCCAGGCGCTGGTGGCGGCGGGCTACAAGCATGCGGCGTTGGACTTGGGCGGATTGCATGGGACGACGGCGTGAAAGAACCCCGACCGTCAGGGAGGGGACGCTGGCACGCGATTGCCGGGAGGGCGG
>CAZVNU010000214.1:0-4554 GCA_964628335.1 uncultured Phycisphaeraceae bacterium | reverse complement strand
GGGGGCGCGCAGCACCAAGTCGGCGCGCTCCAGGCGGTCGATCACGGTGGTGACGCTGGGCGGGCGGATGAGCAGGCGCGAGGAGAGGTCGGTCAGGCGCAATTCGGTCACGCCTTCTTCCTCGGCGCGCAGGATGGCGCGCAGCACGCTCCATTGGGCGGCGCTGATGCCAAGGGCCGCAAAGAACGGCTCCATCACCTGGCGCCCGGTGCCAAAGGCCTGCACCAAAGCGCGGAAGGGAATCTCCGCCGGGGTGGAGAGGTGGATTTGCGAGGTTGGCTTGGCGGGTGCTTTGCCGGCTGGCTTGGCCACGGGTTTGGCGGCGGATATGTGTTTGGGCATGGCGGCTGGGGGCATCAGGGAGTGGGGGTATTCAGGGCCGCCAGCACATCATCGAGGCTGCGGCCGTTGGCTTTGACGGGATCGGCATTGAACTGGTTGTCCACATACCAATCGCCGCCTTGGGCCTGGCAATCGGCGGCCATTTTACGCAGTAAATCCTGGAAGTCGACAGCCAAATCTTTTTGCCCCTGCGCATCGGCATTGAAATGGATGGTCAGGCCGTTGCCGGCGGCGGTGAGTTGCTTGGCGCTGATCACAAAACGCCGGGTCACCCGGTCATAGGGGGCGAAGCGGGTGGCGCGCAAAATCACCTCCACCGAGGGGGTGGAGCTGGTTTGGACGACTTGCGCCATTTCCATCGGCAGTTGGCGGTTCAGGGTGTCGCGGATGCTGCACAGGAGCGCCATTTCGGCGTTGGCATCCAGCACCACCGGCGTGGCCGGGGCATGGGTGATGCTGCGCAAGGTGCCGTCCACGCTTTCACGGATGGTGGTTTTGCCGTTTTCAACCAAGATTTCGCGGTCCACATGCACCGGGCGTTCGACGGTGACCGGCTTGTCCACATACACGGTGCGCTCCACGGGGCGCTCCACGGGGCGCTCGACCACGCGCTCGACCACCACCGGACGATCCACATAGACCGGCCGCTCAACCACGGTGGGTGCGACATGGACCGGCTGGTTCACATACACGGTGCGTGAGTACACCGGGCTGGAATGGCAGACGGGCCGGGGTTGGTGGCAGACCGGTCGCGGCGGCAGGCAAATCGGCGCCGACACCCGGACATGGGAATGGTGCCCATGCGATCTGCCGTGGTGGCCGTGGTGGCCATGGCGACCAAGGTCAAGGCCGACACCCACGCTGATGCGGGTGCCGCCGGCTTGGGCCGGGGCGGTGGCCAAAGCGGCAACGGCGAGCAGGGGCAGGGCGGCCAACAGGTGGATGGTTTTCATGGCGGGGTTCCTTGTGCAAGGGGGAGGATTCCCTCCGACCAAGACGATTAGTCCACGAATCATGTTACACCTGGCCAGAGAAAAAGCAATGAAGCACCCGGCTTGGATGCTTTATTGCCTGTTTTCCCGGTGGTTCCGGCTTATTTTTCGGTCAAAACGCCTTCCAGGATTTTCAACCCGGCATCGATTTGCGCCCCGGTCACGGTCAAACAGGGGGCGATGCGCAAGGTGGTGCCCTGGGTGGCGTTGATGAGCAGACCGCGCTTCAAGCATTCCTTGAACACGCCGGGGGCGTCTTTGAATTCCGGCTTCAATTTGCTGTTGTCGAGTTCCACCCCCACGAACAGGCCGGCGCCGCGCACCTCGGTGATCACGCCGCCGGTGCGGGCCTGCATCGCTTTGAGGTCGGCCTTCAATTTGTCGCCAAGTTTGGCGCTCTGTTCGACCAAACCGTCGCGGTCGATGATCTCCCAGATTTTGGCGGCCACGGCGGCGGTCAAACAATTGCCGCCCAAGGTGGTGCCATGCACGGCGCGGCCGTGGGTGCGCCAGTCGAACAGGTCGGCATGCTTGCCAAGGCAGACCATCACGCCAAGGGCCAGACCGCCGCCCACGCCTTTGGCCAGCGTGAAGATGTCGGGGACGATGCCGAAGAGCTGGTGGGCGAAGTTGCGCCCGGAGCGGGCCACGCCGGTCCACACTTCGTCGCAGATCAGGAGCAAATCGCGTTCGTCGCACAGGGTGCGCACGGCCTGGAGATAACCCTCTTGGGGCATGTTCACGCCGCCTTCGCCCTGGATGGGTTCAAGCATGATGGCCACGGTGTTGGCGTCGATGGTGGCTTTGAGCGCTTCGATGTCGTTGAAGGGAACATACGAAAAACCCGGCACGATGGGCTCGAAGCCCTCGCGGATTTTCGGCTGGCCGGTGGCGCCCATGGTGGCGAACGAACGGCCGTGGAACGAGGCGGTGGCGGTGATGATGCCAAAGCGGTGGCCGTGCGGCGAGGTGCCGGGGTGCTTGTTGCCGTACAGGCGGGCCAGTTTGATGGCCGCTTCGTTGGCATCGGCGCCGGTTTGCGAGAAGAAGCATTTGGAGCCGGGCGCCGCATGCTTGGAAAGGGCCTCGGCCAGTTTGGTTTGCGGCTCGGTGTGCAGCAGGTTGCCCACATGCCACAATTTTTGCGCCTGCTCGGTCACGGCGGCGACCAGCTCGGGGTGGCAATGGCCCAGAATCGGCGCGCCAAAGCCGGCGAACAAATCAAGGATCTGGTTGCCTTCCGCATCCCACAAACAAGCGCCCTGCCCGCGCACCATCGCCACCGGCACGCGGGCGTAGTTGTGGGTCATGTAGGCATCGTGGCGGGCCAGGATGCGATCCGTGGCAGAAATCTGGGTGGCGGTGGACATGGGCGGCGAAGTCAAGGGGCGAAAAGAAGCGGAATGATAGCGATTGTGAAGAAACTTCCGGGGGGCGAAAATGCGGGTGCCACGGACAGCGCAGCGCAGCGGAGTCGTCCGTGCGAATCGGCGCGGGCTGTCCAACATCACGGACGACTCCGCTGCGTTGCGCTGTCCGTGGCACCCCTTCTTACGCGTCCTTTTTGATTTTCACCAGCGCACCGGCTCCGGCTCCAGTTCAACGCCAAAGGTGGCGCGCACATCGGCCATCACCGCGGTGTAAAGCCCGGTCACTTCGCTGGCGGTGGCTCCGCCATGGTTCACCAGCACCAATGCCTGTTTTTCATACATGCCAGCCCGGCCCAGGCGCTTGCCCTTCCAGCCGCATTGGTCGATCAGCCAGCCGGCGGCGAGTTTGGATGAGCCATCCGGCATCGGATAAGCAATCAAGCCCGGGAACTTCGCCTTGAGTCGCGCGCACTGGCCGGCCGCCACCACCGGGTTCTTGAAAAAGCTGCCGGCATTGCCGATCAGCGCCGGGTCCGGCAATTTGCGGGTCCGGATGGCGATCACGGCATCGGCCATTTGGCGGGCAGTGGGTGTGGTCAAGCCGGCGGCGGCAATCTCGCGCTTGAGTTCATCATTGCCCCACTTGGGTGCAAAGGCGCGCGTCAGGCGGAAGGTGACGGAGGTGATCAACACCTGGCCATCGAGCGCATGCTTGAACACGCTGTCGCGGTAGGAAAAACCGCAGGCTTCGCGCGGGTAAATCCTGGTCTGGCCGGAGCGCAGTTCAACGGCTTCGACCTCATGAATCAAATCCATGGCTTCCACCCCGTAGGCACCGATGTTTTGGATGGGGCTGGCGCCCACGGTGCCGGGAATCAGCGAAAGATTTTCCAGGCCATACAGCCCTTGGGACAGGGTCCATTGCACAAACGCATGCCAGTTTTCGCCGCCGCCGCCCTTGACCCAAACGCAGCCGCTTTCTTCGCCCAAAATCTGGCGTCCGGGAATCTCCACCTTGAGCACGAAGGCCCGCAGCACGCCAGGCAACACCAGATTGCTGCCGCCGCCCAGCACGCGCCAGGGCAGGTCGGAGAGTTCGCGGTGCGCGCCGGCCTTGGCCAAAAGCTCGGGAAGCAAAGCCGCCTGCCTCACATGGGTGAGGAAGGCGGCGCGGCAGGGCAAACCCAGCGTGTTGTGGGCCGTAAGGACGACATCCGTGTCGGGGTGGGGCATGGATGGGATGGTAGCAAGCGCAGCGCGCTCAATGCCGGTGGTGGCTGGAATGGCGACTATCCGCATGGCGCTCCCACCGGCTGGCACGGACCACCACTCGGCGCTCCACGCGGCGATCATCATGATGGACCACCACTGGGCGACTGACCACCACCGGACGGCTGACGACCACCGGACGATTGACCACGACCACCCGTTCCTCATGGCAGGGCGGGGGGGCGCACGCCGGGCGCTCGACCACCACCTTGCGCTCGACGATCACGGGGCGCTCCACATACACCCGGCGTTCGACCACCACTGGCGGCGGGGCGCAGCGGTGGCCAAACAGAAGATCGAAATCAATGTTCAACCCGCCGGCATGGGCAGGAGCGGCCGACACGGCGGCCAAGGCGAGAAGGGGCAGGGCGGCAAGGATGACGATGGGCTTCATGGCGTTCTCCAAAGAGGGGATGGATGCAGTGACCCCGGCAAAACGATTCGTGGACGAACTATATTGCAGGCTAAATAAAAAAACATCCCTCCCGATCCGCCTGCCCTCCGTTCCCGCTCCATCTGGTCCGCGGGCAGGGCTGGCGGGTCAACAGCGCACGGGCTTGTTGGAGCGCGGGTGTCCCCAC
>CAZVNU010000213.1:0-4573 GCA_964628335.1 uncultured Phycisphaeraceae bacterium | reverse complement strand
AAGAATGTGAACGGCCGATTGGCCATGGAAGAGGATCCCAAAGAGGCGCCCCAAAAAAGTAGACGCGGCGGCTCGCCGCGTGGGAGGGGACTGCCGGATGGTACAACGCGCGTCGAAGTTTCGGCGCGCGTTGTTTTGATTGGGGTTGGAGCGAACGCGGCGGGCTGCCGCGTCTACTTTTCTCACCCCTCCCGCATCTCCCCCACCGCAAAATACTTCGCATCCGGATGATGGATCACGATGGCGCAAGTGCTCTGCTCCGGGTCGATCTGATGCGACTCGGTCAGCATGCAGCCGATGCGGGTCGGGTCGATCAAGCGCCAAACCTTCTCGTGTTCGCTCATGTCCGGGCAGGCCGGATAGCCCCACGAATAGCGGCAACCCTGGTACTTGCCGGTGAACAGTTGCTCGATCTTGGCGCCATCCAACTGGTTGATGCCCAGTTCCTGGCGCACGCGCTTGTGCCACATTTCGGCCAGGGCTTCGGCGCATTCCACGCCCATGCCGTGGGTGAACAGGTACTCGCGGTAGTTGTTGTTCTTGTACAGGACGCCGGCCACCTCGCTGATGGGGGTGCCCATGGTCACGCATTGGAAGGTGACGACATCGAATTGGCCAGGCGCAAGTTGTGCCTTCGACTTGAAGTAGTCGGCGATGCACAGCCACGGCTTCACGCTCTGGCGCGGGAAGTGGAAGCGTTCCTTCTCCAGCTTGGTCTCGGGATCGAGCACCACCAAATCCTGCCCTTCGGAATAGCACGGGAAGTGTCCGTAGACCACCTTGGGCTTGAGCACATCGGCCAGTTCCAGCTTCAGGCGCGCGAAGGCCGGTTCGGCTTCGGCGGCCAGTTGCGCTTCGTATTCCTTGGTCTCGCGTTCGCCGCGCACGAACTGCCATTGGAATTTGAACAGGGCGTTGGTGTTGATGAAGGGATAGACCTGCTCGGGCTTGAGTTCCGCCGTGCGCGAGCCCCAGAAGGGGGGCACGGGCACCGGGTTGTCCAAGGCCACATTGCTGCGCTCCGGCGCTTCGCCCTGCGGGGCGGAGCGGGCGACCATGGCGGCGTTCTTGGCGTCGCGTTCGATGCGTTCCACATTGCGCTGGTCGATGGCGGCTTCCAGCTCGGCGCTGTGGCCGCTGGTGATCTCGTTCATCAGGCGCAGGCCTTCGAAGGCGTCCTGGCCGTGGTAGACCCGGCCGCCGCCGTAGACGGTGCGCAGGTGGGTTTCGCAGTAGTTTTTCGCCAAGGCCGCGCCGCCAAGCAAGACCGGCACGGTCATGCCTTTTTCCTTTAAGACGAGCAGGTTCTCTTCCATCACCATCACCGATTTCACGAGCAGGCCGCTCATGCCGATGGCGTCGGCCTTGGTTTCTTCCCACTTGGCCAAGATGGCTTCGATGGGCTGCTTGATGCCGATGTTGTAAACGGTGTAGCCGTTGTTGGTCAGGATGATGTCCACCAGGTTTTTGCCGATGTCGTGCACATCGCCGCGCACGGTGGCCAGCACCATCGAGCCCTTGGTGGCGCCGTCCTTCTTTTCCATGTGGGGCTCCAGTTGCGCCACCGACATCTTCATCACTTCGGCCGATTGCAGCACGAAGGGCAGCTGCATCTTGCCGGAGCCGAACAGTTCGCCGACGGTCTTCATGCCTTCGAGCAGGTGGTCGTTGATGATGTCTAGCGGCGAGTATTTGGTCAGCGCCTCGTTGATGGTTTCGGTGAGGGCGCGCTTCTCGCCGTCGATGATGTGCTTGCGCAGGCGCTCCTCCACCGGCAGGTCGGCCATGCTCTTCTTCTGCTCCACCTTCGAGCCCGCGTTGTCGGGGAACAGCGCGATGAACAGTTGCAGCGGGTCCTTGGTTTTGCTGCCGTCGGGCAGCGCAACTTCGGTTTCGCTCCAACGGTTGTAGATCAGTTCGACGGCCGCCGCCCATTGCGCCGGCTCGATGCGGGTTTCCGGCAGGATTTTGCTGGAATGCACGATGGCGCTGGTCAGGCCGGCCTTTTGCAGTTCATGCTGGAAGACCGAGTTGAGCACCACGCGGGCGAGGGGCTTCAAGCCGAAGGAGATGTTGGACAGGCCGACCGTGCTCTGCACGCCGGGGAAGGCGGCGTGGATCAGGCGCAGGCCGTCGATCAGTTCCACGCCGCTGCGGCGGTCCTTTTCCATGCCGGTGGAGATCGGCAGCACGAGCGGGTCGATGAACAGGTCTTCGATCTTGAGCCCGTGCAGCTGGGTCGCGCGCTCGATGGCGCGCTTGGCGATGGCGAACTTGCGATCGGCGGTGCGGGCCATCGCTTCTTCCGGGTCTTCGTCGATGGTGCCAAGCACCAGCGCCGCACCGTGGTGCTTGGCGAGCAGGCACATTTCGTCGAACTTGTGTTCGCCGTCTTCGAAGTTGGTCGAGTTCAAGATGCACTTGCCTGGGCAGATTTTCAGGCCCGCTTCCAGCGTCTTGGGCTGGGTGGAGTCGAGCATCAGGGGGGCGTCCACCTGGCGCACCAGGCGCGAGACGACTTCGTGCATGTCGCGGGCGTTGTCGCGGCCGGCGTAGTCCACATTCACATCCAGCACATGCGAGCCTTCCTGCATCTGCTCGCGGGCCAGCGACACGATTTCGTCCCAGGCTTCGCGTTCCAGCAGGGTTTTGAAGGCGCGCGAGCCGCTGGCGTTGCAACGCTCGCCGACATTGAGCACCGAGGCGTCCTGCCGGTGCGGCGTGGCGTTGTAGAGGCTGGTGGTGGAGGGCAGGGGGGCGGTCTTCTTCGGCTTGGAAGGCGCGCGCTCGCCGACTTCGGCGCGCAAGGCCTTGATGTGGGCGGGGGTGGTGCCGCAGCAGCCGCCGACGATGTTGAGGCCGAATTTCTCGACGAATTTCGCCATCGTCTGCGCGAAGGGCACCGGGCCCAGCGGGAAGTGGGTCTTGCCTTCGACCAAGAGCGGCAGGCCGGCGTTGGGTAGCAGCGCGATGCCGCGGTCCCACTGCTGGGCCAGGATCTTCACATGCTCGGCCATGTCTTCCGGACCGGTGGCGCAATTCATGCCCAGGGCCACGATGGGGAAGGGGGCCAGCGCGTGCATGCAGGCTTCGATGGAAGAACCCGTCAGCGTGGTGCCGGTCTGCTCGATGGTCACCTGCACCCAGGTGGGGATGTCGGTGCCGCGTTCCGCTTGCGCTTCGAAGATGGCGCCCAAGGCGCACTTGATCTGCAGGATGTCCTGGCAGGTTTCGAGCAGGAAGGCGTCCACGCCGCCGTCGATCAGGCCGTGCGCGGCGACCTTGTAGGAGGCCTTCATCTCGTCGAAGGGGATGTTGCCCAGCGTCACCAATTTGGTGCCGGGGCCCAAGGCGCCGACGACGAATTTGGGGTTTTCCGGCGTGGCGAAGCGGTCGGCGGCCTTGCGGGCGATTTGCGCCGCCTTGCAGCAGATTTCGCGGGCGCGGGATTCGAGGCCTTCGAACTCGCACAGCACATGGGGCATGCCGCCGAAGGTGTTGGTTTCCACCGCGTCGGCGCCGGCCGCGAAGTAGTCGGCGTGGATGTCCTCCACCACATCGGGGCGGGAGAGCACGAGGACTTCGGTGCAGTTCTCAAGGCCCCAGAAATCCTTCTGCACATCCAGGTCGCGGGCGTGGACTTGGGTGCCCATGCCGCCGTCGAGGAAGAGGACGCGGGAGGCGAGGATGTCGCGGAAGGACTTGGGCTGGGTGGAGGTGGGCATGGGGGTGGGGATTGTAGTTCCTACCCTCGGCTATCCTGCCGCCTTCCCTCCTTTCCCCGAGCAAATCCCATGACGACCCGCTGGCAGCCCTCGGTTCTTGCCCTGGCCATCACTTTGGCGGCCACCGCTTTGGCCTCTTTCGCCGACCAGTGGGCCTACGACCAGGTGTACATGGCCGGTGCCTACGACCATGCGTGGGCCGTGGCGCTGCGGGAGATCGGCTCGAAGTATCTGTATGCCTGGGCGGCGGCGGCGCTGGCGGTACTGGTGTGGGAAGGCTGGCGCAAGCGCGCGCCGTGGCCGCAGGCGGGGCTCAAGGCCGCGGCGGTGCTGGCGGCGCCGTTTTTCGCCGCCGCAGCCACCTTCGTGTTCAAGCATCTGGCGCACCGGCGGCGGCCGCCGCTGGAGGAGGGCGGCACCGTGACCCACCTGTTCGACGCCTTGTTCGGCGCGGCCCGGTCTGCCCCGCACGATCCCTCGTTGCCGGCGGAGCTGTTCCATTCCTTTCCCTCCGGCCACACCACCATCGCCTTCGCCGGCGCCTTCCTGCTGGCACGGCTTTATCCGCGCACGGGGGTATTGTGGTTGGCCTTGGCCGCCGGTTGCGCCTTGACCCGGCTGTTGGCCCATGCCCACCACCTGAGCGACGTGGTGTTCGCGGCGGGGGTGGGTTGGTTCGGGGCGTGGGTGGCGGCGGGGTTGGCCGGTCGGCTGGGCGCGAAGATGGGCGAACGGGCCAAGTGAATTTGCATGAGAAAGTGGGCTGGCTGGCAGGGCTGGCGGGTCACGGGCGCAACCCCTCTGAAAAAAGTAGACGCGGCGGCCCGCCGCGTGGGATGAGAGGTCTT
>CAZVNU010000212.1:0-4613 GCA_964628335.1 uncultured Phycisphaeraceae bacterium | reverse complement strand
CTCAAGTTTGGCGCCCAGGATGGCGGCGCTGGCCTGCGCGTTGGCGTTGGCCAGGTTGGCCAGGCCGTGCAGCATTTTTTCAAGTTTGGCGCGGTCGGCCCCGGCCTTGGTCTTGACCAGCACGAAAGGCTCGGGCTTGTCGCTGTTTTTGGCGGGTTGGGCGACACCGACCAGCACGCCTTCGCCACCACCGGCGATGAATTGGTCGCGGAAATCCACAAAAGCCTTGACCAGTTCGGCCGCTTTGGCCTTGTCTTGGGCGCTCAGGCCGGCCTGTGCCTGCAACTTGAGCATTTCAGCGGTCACATCGGCGCTGTTGATGGAGGTTGCGTCCAGCCACACCACCAGCATGGTGTTTTCGGTGATGGCGGCGGAAGGCAATTCAACGGCCCCGGCCGGCATGGCGGCGGCCAACGGCAGGGTCGACAAGGCAAGGGCGGCGACAAAAGCACGGGCACGGAAAGACGATTTGACGAGCATGGGATTCCTGAAGGAAAAAGGGGATGAAGAAGACGGGATGGTAAGAAACCAGGGCAGGAAAGCAAACTTTTTCATGCCTGTTTCCTGACCACGCCTACCTTCGGCCCTTGGATCGGTTGCAAAACCCGAAAAAATACTTGGGCTGCAACCCGGCCTTTGCCTGGTGGTAGGCGTTATCGTGCCCCTTGTCGTGCCCAAAACATTCCCCGACCTCTCCACCGCCTCTGATGCGGCATTGGCCAAGCAAGTGGCAGCCGGCGACCGCGCGGCCGGCGAGGCGCTGGTGGTGCGGCATGAGCAGGTGGTGCGCTCTTTTTTGCGCCGGGTCTGTTTTGACGGCTCCATGGTGGATGACCTGGCACAAGAAACTTTTCTGCGCCTGCTGCGCTATGCCGACCGCTACGACCCGGCCTACCCCATGCGCACCTGGCTGCTGACCATCGCCCGGCGCCTGTCCATCACCGCCGGCCAGAAAAAACTCCGCTTGTCTGATCCCGAAACCCTGGCCCATATCACGCCGACCACCGGCGCCGCCGAGCCGCCCTTGGACCGCCAGGACCGCTTGGAGCATGCCAATGTGCTGCTGACCCGCGCCATGCGCCGCCTCTCCGAACCCCAGCGCGTGGCGCTCACCCTGTTCTACCAGCAAAACCTGCCGATCGAAGAAATGGGCCGCGTGATGGAGATGCCCGCCAGCACCGTCAAAAGCCACCTGCACCGCGCGCGGGCCGCGCTGCAAGCCTCCCTTTCCCCCCACACCGAGGAGTTCATGCCATGAAGATTCCTCCCCCCGACGCGCCCCAAGAACCATTCCAAGACGGCGGCCTTGAAACTGCGCAAAACGCCAAGCAAAACGCCACGCAGGACGCCACGCAGGAACCCTGGCTGACCCATCTGTCCGCCCCCTTGGCGGCGCGCCACGAAGCGTCGTCCGTCGATTTTGCCGCCCGCGTGATGCAGGCCCCCGCCAGCCAGGCCCATGAACCTTGGCTGGAGTGGCTGGCCGTCGGCCGCGACCAAACCGACACCCCAAGCCCGGAGGCTTCCGTCTTTGAAAGCGCCGTGTTCGCGCGCCGCGTTGGCCATGCGTTTGCCGCAGAGCAAACCCAATCGCGCACAACCCAATCCCGCATCAAGGAATGGGCTTGGCGCTCTGCCGGCGGTTTGGCGGCCTGTCTGGCCTTGGTGGTGGCCTTTTGGCCGACCGCCAAGCCGCCTGCGCCCCATCGTCTCACGCCCACCCAGGCATCGGCAACCACGCTGGCGCCGCCCCCCCTTGCCGGCACGCTGGCGCTGGCGATCAAACAGCAGGCCGAAGGTTGGCTCGCTCAGCAGACCCGGCAGGTTGCCGCCACCTTGGGTTCCACCAAGCAGCAGGCCACCTCGGTGCTGACCCAATACGCCACACCGATCAAAGTCTCCTGCTACCTTTTGGGATTGAATCTGCCACCCACTCCGCCCCAAGCGGCGGGCGAGGCCGATTCAAGCGCAACGGAGCAACCGCGGTCCTCGCTGCGTTTATCATCCCCCTCCTATGCCCAATGCCCGCCTCGAACTTTACGACACCACCCTGCGTGACGGCACCCAAGGTCTTGGCATCAGCCTGACTTTGCCTGACAAAATGGCCATCGCCCGGCGGCTGGATGAAATGGGTTTTGATTACATCGAAGGCGGCTTCCCCCTGTCCAACCCCAAGGATGTGGCCTTTTTTACCGAGGCCAAGGCCGTGCCGTGGAAGCACGCCAAAATCTGCGCCTTTGGCATGACCAGACGGCGCGGGGTGCTGGCAGCCGAAGATGCCGGCCTGAGCGCGCTGCTGGATGCCGGCGCGCCGATCATCACCTTGGTGGGTAAAACCCACGCCGCGCAGGTCGAGCAGGTGCTCAATGTGACCCGCGAAGAAAACCTGGCGATGATCGAAGACTCAATCCGGCATTGCAGCCAGGCCGGCCATGTGCAGGCGGTGTTCTACGACGCCGAGCATTTTTTCGACGGCTACAAGCACGACGGCACCTATGCCCTGGCAACCCTGCGGGCGGCGATGCGCGGCGGGGCAACCCGCCTGATTTTGTGCGACACCAACGGCGGCACGCTGCCGGAGGAAGTGCTGGCGGCGACCCGGGCGGCCTTCAATGCCCTTGGCCTGCAAACCGGCGGCCCGGTGCAATTGGGCATCCACACCCACAACGACGCCGGCCTGGCGATCGCCAATGCCATGGCGGCCGTCACCGGCGGCGCGGTGCAGGTGCAGGGCACCCTCAACGGCATCGGTGAGCGCTGCGGCAATGCGGACCTGATCACCATGGCCGGCAACGCCGCCTTCAAACTCGACCGCGTCGTTCTGGTGCCCGGCGCCATCGAACAATTGACGGAACTTTCGCGCTTCGCCCATGCCCGTTGCAACACCGTGCAACCGGCCGGCCAGCCCTACACCGGCCCGGGCGCCTTTGCGCACAAGGGCGGCATGCATGTGCATGCGGTGGGCAAGGGCGCGTGGACCTACGAACATGTCGCACCCGAAAGCGTGGGCAACAACCGGCGCATTCTGGTCAGCGAGTTGTCGGGCATCTCCAACATCACCGCCACCTTGCTGGCGGCGCAGCCCGCATTGGCGCAAAACAAGGCGCTGCAAAAACAGGTGCTGGAACGGGTGCAGGACCTGGAGCACGCCGGCTGGGTGTTTGAAGACGCCCCCGCCAGCCTGGAATTGCTGATGCGCGAGATGCTCGGCACGCGGACGCATTTTTTCAAACCCCTGCGCTACCGCTGCGAGGTGGCCGGCAGCACCTACGGCGCCACCACCGAGGCCACCATCAAGATGCTGGTCGACGGCAAGGAAAGCCTGCATGTGGCCGAGGGCGACGGCCCGGTCAACGCGCTGGACTCAGCCCTGCGCTTCGCCTTGTCGCGCACTTTCGGCCAGCGCATCGCGCGACTGCATTTGCGCGACTATGTGGTGCGGGTGGTCAACCCCACCGCCGAATCGGCGGCACAGGTGCGGGTGCGGGTGGATTTCGCCTCCTCCGGCGAACATCCGCGGGCATTCAGCACGCTGGGGGTGGACACCAACATCATCGCCGCCAGCTTCAAGGCCTTGTGCGACGGCTTTGATTACCACCTGATGGGGACCGCCAAGTGAGCCCCAAAGAACCCGTCACCGCCGCCGACATGATGCGCAAGGTGGATTGCCCCCTGCGCTGGTACACGCCGCCGGCTTGGGCCAAGGCGCAATTGCAGGACCCTTGCGGCCTGCTCAACGACCATGCCCATCTGGAGAAAAAAGCCGCCTCCAACGCGCTGTCTCTGGTGGCCCATTGGCCAAGCGACCGCACCCTTGGCGGCGTGGCCCCCGACGGCTGGGTGCACGGCCTGACCACCATTGCCAACGATGAAACCGAGCACCTGCGCCTGGTGCTGCGCCTGCTCGAAAAGCGCGGCGGCTCCCTGAGCAAGGGGCACAGCAACCCTTATGCCGCGGACCTGCGCACCTTGGTGCGGGCCGGACTTGGCAAACTCGAAACCATCGACCGCCTGATGGTGTCGGCCCTGATCGAATTGCGTTCCTGTGAGCGCTTCGCCTGCCTGGCTGCCGAATTGGAAAACACCCTCAACGCCGATGCCGAGCTGCTGCGCCTGTACAAAGGCTTGTGGGCCGCCGAACACGGCCACTTCCACGCTTTTTTGGAACTGGCCCTGGAATTGCCCGGCGCCAACCGCGCCGAGCAGGAAGCGCGCTGGGACTGGATGCTGGCGCAGGAAGCGCGGATCATCGCCGCCCAAAAACCCTATGCAGGGATGCATTCGGGCGTCTAAGGGAAAAGCCGACCCACCAGCCTCCTACAATCCACCCCTTTCCCGCCCCGCCCACTTTTCACGCCCACCATGTCCTTCGCCACCCGCGCCGATAAATACGAACTCTACGGTTTGTCCGTCCAATCCTCAGACCATGAGATCGCCTTCTTTGAAAAGGTGTACCAACACCACTTTGGCAAAAGCCCGAAAATCCTGCGCGAAGATTTCTGCGGCACCCATGCCGTGGCCGCCGCTTGGCTGCGCAGCGATTTGGGCCGCACCGCCATCGGCGTGGACCTTGACCCCGAGCCGGTGTGGTGGGGCCAGGAGCGCAACCAATT
>CAZVNU010000211.1:0-4636 GCA_964628335.1 uncultured Phycisphaeraceae bacterium | reverse complement strand
GGTTCTCCTAAAAAGCAGCCCCACTGACCCGCCAGCCCCCCCAAAACCTCTTTACGGCGACAACAGGCCGCCGCTACCTTATACACATGGCTGCCCATCCGAAAAAATCCCTGTGGCACAACACCCCGTTTCAACTGATGTGGACCAGTGCCGCCGCCAGCGGTTTTGGTGACCGGGTGATGATGTCGGCGGCGTTGGCCCTGATGGGGGCTTGGGGTGCCGGTGCCGACACCACCGCCGCCATGGCCGCCAACAGTTTTTTCTTTTTCCTGCCGTATGTGATCTTCTCCATCCCCGGCGGCTGGCTGGCTGACAAGTTGCCGCGCAAAGTCATTTTGATGGGCTGTGATTTCGCCCGGGCGGCGGTTTTGCTCAAGGGCGCCTTGATGATCGCGGCCGTCGCCGCCATCGTGTCGCCCCCCATCGTGGCGGCGGAAGAACAATGGAAGGTCTGCGTCTCGTTGCTGGCCGTGGGCTCGCTGGCTGCCCTTTTCTATCCGGCCCGCTACGCCCTGATTCCGGCGCTGGTGGGACAGGAACGGGTGCAGATGGGCAATGCCGTCATCGGCAGCATCACCTTGGTCGCCTCCATGCTGGGGTTGGTCATTTGCGGCGAATGGATGGACCCCAAAGGGCCCGATTCCATCCGCATCGCGCTGTTTGTCGCAGTCGGCCTGTACACCGCCGCCGGCATCGCTTTCGCCTTCATGCGGGTGCCGCGCCACGGGCAGGGCACGCCGGCGAGCGCCGGAAAATCCAAGGCCTCCGGCGCGGGCTACATCCTGTCCCACCGCCGCACCTTGAACCTCAACCTGCTTTACCTGCTGGTGTGGGCGGTGGCGATGCTGGCCTTTGCCGCCGTGCCGGCGGTGGGCAAAATGAACTTCGGCCTGCTCGATCATACCCTGCAGAAAAACGCCTCCAACCTGGGGGCGGCAATGGGTGTGGGCCTGCTGTTTGGCGCGGTGTTCATGGCGGTGCTGCCCACCCGGCGCCAGGGCGGGGTCGTCATGATGTTGGCGCTGGTTCCCACCGGCCTTGGCATGGCGGGCCTGACCGTCTGCCCCTGGATGCCGCTGTGCTTTGCCTGCGCCTTTGTCGCCGGCTTCTTTGGCCACATCACCATGATCGGCTGCGTGACGCTGATCCAATCCACCACCCCGGACTATGTGCTGGGCCGGGTGATGGGCCTGAATTCCATGCTCTCCACCGTCGGCTTGGTGGGCGTCAATTTGATCGTGGGCCTGCCCGCGCTGGCCGAACAGGCCAACCACCTGGGACTGAACGCCCATCTGCCCGCCGAATATTCCGCCGACCAATGGATTCTGCGGGCCACCGGCACGGCCGGCCTGAGCCTGGCCTTTCTTGGCGCGTGGTACGGCCTCAAGCACCTGACCCGCGGGCCGATGCCAAACCGCACCACCAACCTGTTCCACCGCATCGTGAATTTCCTCTGCCTGGGCTGGCACCAAACGGTGTGGATCGGCCGCCAGCATGTGCCGGCCTACGGTTCGGTCATCCTCTCGATGAACCATACCGCGGCCGTCGATCCCTTTCTGGTGCAGGCCGGCCTCAACCGCATGGTGCGCTGGCTGATGGCCGACAAATACATGTTCAAGGTCATGCAGCCGCTGTGGTCCGCCATCAACCCCATCGTGCTGCGCCGGGGCCAGCGCGGCGGGGCGCAGATCCGCACCATGATGACGGAGCTGAAAAAAGACTGCGTGCTGGGCATCTTTCCCGAAGGCGGCCTGCAACGGATGGAGCGTACCGTGCACCCGTTCAAAATCGGCGTGGCGGTGCTGGCCAAAAAAACCGGCGTGCCGGTGGTGCCGGTGTGGATCCACGGCACCGCCGTTTCAGACAACATCGCCGTGCACGCCTTCAAGCCTTCGCGCTGCACCGTGATTTTCGGCAAGCCGATCGTTTGCGCGGAAGATGAAACCGAAGACGCCTTTTTGATGCGCCTGCGCGCGGCCATGCTGGCCCTGAGGGCCCAAGTGCCGGCCAGCCGTCGCTGCTATGAAGAACCCGACCCGGATGACGCCCACCCCCTGGCAGTCCACTCATTGGATGATTAACCCGCCTGTTTTCCGCCGGTTAACCGCCATCCACGCCCGCCTGGCCGGCGTTTGGCCCCGCCGGGTTGCATAAAAGCCAACTCTCTGGCATAATCCCCGACCCCATTGCGGGGAACTCTCACTCTTTTCGCCTCCGGGCGCAGCCTTTCAACTTTTCAAACGATCATGGCCCATTCCACCAGCGCACAAAAACGCATCCGTCAAAACGCCAAGCGCAAGGCACGCAATTCTTGGGCCAAGGCGGCCTACCGCACCGCGATCAAGAACTTCCGCGAACTCCTGCTGCACGGCACCAACGAGCAGTGCGATGCCGCGTTGGTGAGCATCTACAAGTTGCTCGACCAGGTGGCCTCCACCCCGGCCCTGCACAAGAACACCGCCAGCCGCTACAAGAGCCGCCTGACCTCGGCCCTCAACGCCAAGAAGGCGATGCCCGCGGCCGCTGCTGCCTAAGGCTTGACTCACTCAACAACGAAACCCCGCCCAAGTCCTTGGGCGGGGTTTTTGCATTCACGAGCCCGGAGTGCCAGCCCCAGGGGATCGCCGCCGCGCCTTCACGAAAAAACCCGAGCTTGCGCCCGTGGCTCGTCATCAGAAAAATCTTCGCACCTCAAATGCTGCCCTTGGTGCTGGGGATCTCCGTTCCCGTCACCTTGACCGCATCGCGCAAGGCGCGGCCGAAGGCTTTGAAAATGCCTTCGCATATGTGGTGGTTGTTGCCGCCCCAAGGCACTTCGATGTGCAGGTTCATGCCGGCGTTGTTGGCCACCGCGTTGAAGAATTCCTGCACCAATTGCACATCAAAGGTGCCGATGGGCACCGCGTATTTGCTGAAGGATTCGGGCGCCACGCGGAACACCAAAGCCGGCCGGCCCGACAAATCGAGCGCCACCCGGGCCAGGGTTTCGTCCATCGGCACGGCGGCGGCGCCGTAGCGCTCGATGCCGCGCTTGTCGCCCAGCGCCTCTTTGAGGGCCAGGCCCAGCGCGATGCCGATGTCTTCCACGCTGTGGTGGTCGTCCACCTGGGTGTCGCCCTTGCACACCACCTTCAAACCCAGCTTGCCGTGGCGGCCGATGTGGTCGAGCATGTGGTCGAAAAAACCGACGCCGGACTTGTTTTCATACGGGCCGCCATCGAGGTCCAAGTCAAGGGCGATGTCGGTTTCGTTGGTTTTGCGGCGGATGGAGGCAATGCGGGCCATGGGATGTGCTCGAAAGGTTATTGGGGCAGGATGGGTGATTTGGGTTCGATGTCGGCGGGAATGGGCAAGCCGCCCTTGGAATCGGTGTGCTCGGAAGGAAAGGGCTGGAAGGCGCCGGTGTTGCCGGAAACGATGTCATCCAATTCCGCAAGCAGGCGGTCATCCTGCTCGGAGGTGCCCACCGTGATGCGCAATTTGTCGTTGAGGCGCGGATAGCCGAAATAGCGCACCAGAATGCCGCGCGTCTTGAGCGCGCCGTAAATTTCAAAAGCCGAAAAATTGCCGTTTTCCGGCGGTTTGCCCAGGATGAAATTGGTCCGGCTCTCGGGCACCTGCCAGCCGCGCCGACGCAATTCAACGGCCAGGCGGGCGCGTTCGTCCTTGACTTTTTCCCACAGCGGGCGGTAGTACCCTTGGGCCCCAAGCGCGGCGGTGGCGGCGGCCTGCGACAGCGCATCGCAGTTGTAAGAGTCGCGCACCTTGTGCATGGCGGCAATCAATTGGGCCGCGCCAAGGCCGTAGCCAAAGCGCAGGCCGGCCAAGCCGTAGCCCTTGCTCATGCTGCGCAGCAGCACCACATTGGGCAGCGCCGTCGGGCCGCTCACCAGCGACAGGCAGGAGTCAGTGGCGAAGTCCACATAGGCCTCGTCCACCACCAGCACACCCTTGAAGCGCCGGCGTTTTTGGCCAAAATCGCCGGCGCTTCAAAGCGGCCGGTGGGCGCATGCGGGTTCACCAAAAAGGCCAATGAACAACCGGCGGCGTTCCACTTTTCGGCGATGTCTTCCGGCACTTCAAAATTTTCGCCGCGCTCCACCTTCACCACCGAAGCGCCGTGGGCGGCGGCCAGCACCGCGTACAGGGTGTAAGTCGGCTCCGACAGACCCATCGGCCGGCCCGGCTCCACGAACACCTGGATCAGCATGCGCAGCAATTCGTCACCGCCATTGGTGGCGATCACCTGGTCGGCCGACACCCCGTGCAATTTGGCCGCCGCCGCGCGAAAGTCGGCGGCCGAGGGCGAGGGATAACGGCGCAGAGCATCCGGCCCGACCTTGGCGATCGCCTCCAGCACGGCCGGTGCCGGGGCATAGGGGTTTTCATTGGTGTTGAGTTTGACCACTTGCGACATGTCCCTTGGCTGTTCACCAGGGGTGTAGGCGTGCAACTTTTGAATAAGGGGGCGTTCATAAGCCATAGGCGCACATGGTAGCGGGCGGCTGGAAGGATGTGCATGCACCTTGGGACAAGTCCAGGGCTGGCGGGTCACGAGCACAACCCCTCTGAAAAAAGTAGACGCGGCGGCGAGGAGCGTGGGATGAGAGGTCTTTGAAGCGATGCGCGCCGGTGT
>CAZVNU010000210.1:0-4637 GCA_964628335.1 uncultured Phycisphaeraceae bacterium | reverse complement strand
ACCAGCGCCAGGACGCCGATGGCGACCAGGGTCAAAACAGCCACGATCATGCGGAGTGTCATGCGGGAGCCGGCAACAGGGCGGGTGCAAAAGGGCGGAAGCCGAAAAAACCAAAAAAAAGGCCAGCCAGTGCGGCTGGCCGATGGGGGGGATGGCCGAAGTTTCAGGGGGCCGGGATGACCAGGGTCATGCCGGTTTTCAAGATGGTCTTGTCACCCTTGGGCAAGGCTTTTTTGTTGGCATTGACCAAGTCTTGGACGCGCCGCGAAGAGCCGAGCGTCTTTTGGGCGATGGTGCCCAGCAAATCCCCCCGGGCCACGGTGTAGGTCTGGGCCCGGGCCACCACCGGCGTGGGAGCGGGTGGTGTGGTCGCATGGTGGACCACGGCGGCAACGGTGGCAACGGTGGGGGGCGGCATGGTCTTGGCCACCGGCGGGGCCGGGATGATCAGCACGGTGCCGATTTGCAGAATCTTGCTTTTTTCAAACAAGGCTTTGTTGGCGTCTTTGATCTCGGGCCAGCGGTTGCGCGAACCCAAGGTTTTGGCGGCAATCTTTGACAAGTTGTCGTCTTTTTCGATGGTGTAGGTGGATTGGCCGGGGGGGGCGGCTTCCGGCTCGGCGGCGGGCGGCAGCGTGAGCGCAGCCACGGCGGGCAAAGGTGCTGCAGGCGGGGCCGCAGGGGCCAAGGATATGACCGGGGATGCGGGGGGCGAGTCGGAACCGACGGACTCCATGCTCAGCAGCACCGGCGGCAGGGTGGAGATGCCCGGGGCGGCGGTGTCAAAAGCCGTCGCCGTGATGGGAGTCGGGGCGGGCCCCAAAAACTCCAGGCGGATTTGCTCGTTTTGATTGGTGGGGTTGCTCTCGCCCAAGCGCGTCAGCATCGGGCCGGCGCTTTGGATGGCGTTTTGCGAGTGGGATGCCAAATGGTCGGAGACGATGATGCCGACCAAGAGGATGACGCCAAGGCCCATGAGAAGGCCGATTTTGGTTTGATTAGACATGGGTTCCCGTCCGTGGGAAGGAGATTGTTCGCTCGTTACCTCGCATAACGCCCGACAATCAATGGGGTGAAGTATATGCGGTTATCGGCAGCCAAGCCGGAATTTCATGAGGTATTTTTTGGTTTTTTTTACGGGGTATGGCCGGTTTGCGCCAAGGTGCGCCACCGCTGTGCCTAAAATCCCGCCATGCCCCTGATCCTTCTCTCCACGCTCAACGCCCGCTACATTCACAGTGCCATGGGGCTGCGCTGTTTGCAGGCCAACATGGGGGTATTGGAGTCCGAAACCGGGCTTTTGGAATTCACCATCAACCAGCCGGCGCTGGATATCGTCGGGCAGATTTTGGCGCAAAAACCGGAAATCATCGGTTTTGGCATCTACATTTGGAATGTGACCGAAACCACCCAGGTGGTGGGCATGCTCAAGCAGGTCGCACCCGGCATGACGGTGGTGCTGGGCGGTCCGGAGGTCAGCCACGAGTGGGCCGACCAAGAGATCGTGAAGATGGCCGACTATGTGATCACCGGCCAAGGCGACTTGGCCTTCGCCGAATTGTGCCGCGACATCGTGCGCGGCCAGGCACCCAAGGACAAGATCATCAAGGCGGAAAATCCGGAACTTGGCGAATTGGTCATGCCCTACCGCCATTACACCGATGAGGATGTGAAAAACCGCATCGTGTATGTCGAAGCGTCGCGCGGCTGCCCCTTCAAATGCGAGTTTTGCCTGTCGGCGCTCGAAAAGAACGCCCGCCCCTTCGACCTTGGCTTGTTCCTCTCCGAGATGGCGTCGCTGCACGATCGCGGCGTGCGGCACTTCAAATTCATCGACCGCACCTTCAACCTGCGCATCGACACCAGTTGCAAGATCCTCGACTTCTTCCTGGCCCGCCTGGACGGCGAAACCTTCCTGCATTTCGAGGTGGTGCCCGACAAACTGCCCGAGCCGCTGCGCGAGCGTTTGGTCAAGTTCCCGCCCGGCATCTTGCAGTTGGAAATCGGCATCCAGACCTTCAATCCCGAGGTGCAAAGCACCATCAGCCGGCGGCAGGACAACGAAAAAAGCCGGGAAAACCTGGCTTGGATCCGCCAAAACACCCATGCCCACATCCACGCCGACCTGATCGCCGGCCTGCCTGGCGAAACGCTGGAGAGCCTGGGCGAATCCTTCAACCAACTGGTGGCGCTCAATCCGCAGGAAATCCAGATGGGCATCTTGAAGCGTTTGCGCGGGTCGGTCATCACCCGTCACACGGCCGCCTACGGCATGGTCTACAGCCCCTTTCCACCCTATGCCCTGCTGCAAAACAACCTGCTTGATTTCGCCACCATGCAGCGGGTGGTGCGCTTTGCCCGCTATTGGGATTTGATCGGCAACTCCGGCCGTTTTGCCGTGACCCGTCCGTTGTTGCTGGGCGACCAGGCCTTCGCCCGCTTCATGCAATTTTCGGACTGGCTGCACGCCACCACCGATCAAACCCACCAATTCGCCCTCAAGCGGCTGTTCAAACTGTTGCGCCAAGGCATGCTGGAAGCGCTCAGGATGGACGCGGCCCAAGTGGATGCCGTTTTGCTTGCCGACTGGGAGCGCCAGTTCCCCGGCCAGCCTTTTGCGGGCGAAGATGCGGTGGCTGCAACCGGGCCGGTGCAACCCGCGCGCAAAGCCAAGCGGCAGGCCCAGCATGTGGGGTGAGGCCGTCCGGCCCGGCAAACCCGTTCAGAAAGCCCGCCATGAAAAAACCGCGCCGAGAGGCGGGGTTTTTCATGGGCGTGGCGGTATGCAAACGGTTCAAAACCGCATTATTTCCCGGTCCAACCCAAGCGTTGCTTGAGGTTGGCTCCCGACAACGGATCGGCGACGGGGTCTTGCGGCCCGGCGGTCAGGGCATGCACGGCAAAGCGGCTGGCCGGGTTTTTGGCCTGCTCCAAGATGCTGCTCTTGGGGGGGGGGCTGTAATCCTTCAGTTCAAACAGGGCGACGGCGCGTTGGCTTGGCAGCGCGATGGCGATCAGCCGGTCTTTCAGGGCTGCGCCGCCGACCCCGGCGGGGGTGGCGCGCAAGGCTTCGGCGCGTTCAAACACGGCTTTGACCAGTTCGGCGCTGTTGTCCACCCCCGGCACGCGGGGGGTGGCCGCCGGGCCGTTGGGATCCAGCCGGCTCAGGCTGGGCACCTCGAACCAGCGGTCGGTGTCGGTGGCGAATTGCTTGAGGTCGCCCTTGAGCACGGCATTTTTGCACAGTTGCTCGGTGTGGTCGGCCAGCATGCGGAAGGCGGCCAATTCCTTGGCGTCGCGGGTGAGCAGGGCTTTGACTTCGTCCATCGAAGCGGCGGCGCGCGGGGCATCGGCGCCGGTGACGCGGGCCACGATGCAGCTGCCGTCGGCGGCGCGGGCGGTGGGCAGGCGCAATTTGACGGCCAATTCCAGGTTGATGGGCAGGGCTTGCTGCGCCTGGCCGCCGGCCATGTGGTTGATCGCCAACTGCAATGGGACCCTGGATTGTTCCACCAGCATGGCGCGGCCCAGCAGCGGGTGGTGGCCGAATTCGCCGGGGGTCATCCAACCGGCGGCGGCGCCGACGGTGGGCAGGGGGGGGGCCTTGACGGTCTTTTCCCAGGCGGCCAAGGCGGCGGCCTGGATTTGGGTTTCATCGAGGATCTCGGGCTTGAAGCCGTGCTTGGCCAGCACCGCATCGGCGGCGGCTTGCAGCGGGGTCAGGCCGGCATCGGCGGGCAATTGGCCGTTGCGGGCGGCCATGGCGCGCTTGTCGGCATCCAGCACCCGCTCGGCGGTGGTGGCAAAGGCCAGCGCCTGTTCGTCGGTGAGTTTTTGCAGCAGTCGCTGGCGGGCTTTTTCGCGGTTTTCGGCGCTCAGGGCCGGTTTTTCGCCGGGCTTGTCGGCGAAACTGGCCGCATGCTCCTCAAAGTAGTCGCGCACTTGGGCTTCGCTCAGGGTCGCTTCCGCCGCGCGCTTGGCCTGTGCAATGGGGATGACCAAAGCCTCAAGTTTGAAGCGCGGGGGCAGGCGGTAGCCAAAGCCGTTGGGAGCGCTGCCGCGCGGGCTGTCTTTGAGCGGTTCGAACAGTTCGCGCAATTGCGCTTGAAAATTTCGCGGCCATGCCGAGCATTGCCTCCTTCCAGATCGGCCAGCGCCGTATGAATCTTGTTGCGCTGCTCCGGCGTCTGATCGGGCTTGTGGGCATCAAGCAACAGTGGAAGTGCCTTTTGATCCAGCTCGGTCGAAGACAGCAGATCTCTGACCAGCCCATTGGCTCGGTCCGACAACACCAGCTTTCCACTGAGATAGTCTGGTCGCCAAACGGATTGATTGGCTCCGAGTGCGTGATAAATGGTGTAGTCACACCAGTAATCTTCAGGCTGATCGAGCATGGCCAGCACGGCTCGCATCGATTCCGCCGTTGAAAAAAAACTCAAACCGCGGGCGGCTTCCGTACGAACGCGCGGATGCGGGTCCGTCGATGCCTGAATCAACAAATCAAGTGCGTTCGGAATTCGATCCCGAGCGTCAGCAACGACGTGAACGATTGCGGCGCGCGCCTCAAAGGCAGGTACATGTTGCATCATTTCGCTCAAAAAGCCCAAATTCAATTGTCGATGACTGTCCTGAAGCCA
>CAZVNU010000209.1:0-4640 GCA_964628335.1 uncultured Phycisphaeraceae bacterium | reverse complement strand
CCGCCGACGGCGGTGCGGCCTTGGCCAGGGCGGGGTCTTCTTCCGGCAGCAGATGCCCCATCAAGCGGGCCATTTCGGCGCGGACCGCCAGATTGGTTGATGCGTCTTTGATGGCGGCTTTGCCCAAGTCAAAACGCAAGCCGCGCAATTCGACCCAATCCACCTGCGCATCCTTGGGCAGCATGAACACCAAGCCCAACTGGTCTGCCTGTGCCTGGGTGCCGTAAATGCCGGCGCTCTTGCCATCCGCCAAACTGACCAGCTCGCGGCGGCCAAATGCGCCGGTCGCGCCCGCCATCGGGGCCGACCAGGCGTCGGGGATGAACATCCGGCCCGCCACGGCTTTGCCGGCGGGGACCGCCGCCAGCCGAGCCTGGGCAGGCGACAAATACAGGACGCCCTGGTCGTAGGCATTGGCCTTGGTTTTGTCCCAAGCGGTTTCCACCAGCACGATTTTCTTGCCTGATTTGCCGGCAAACAACTTGAAATCCGGGCCGATTTTTTCGCCGGCCTTGCCGCCGGAGGCGCCTTCCGGAATCTGGTCCACGGTGTACGAAAACAGGCGCCGCAACACCACTTCGGCCGCCATGCCTTTGGGCAACCCCAAACTCCTGCGCACCTGCGCCAGGTATTCCTTGTCAAACAAAACGCTCTCCACATCGCCGCCGACCTTGATCACCTCATTCACCTGGTCAGCCAGATGGTCGCTGATTTGGTCCGGGGTGAAAGCCACCCCGGCGGAGGCCTCCAACGGGATTTTGTCCACATCCACCTGCCGCATCACGGCACAGATGGCGGCGCGGCGCATCAGCCATTCGGCATTTTCCGGGGTGTAATCCATCTGGTAAACAGCCTTCACGCTCACCCCCGCCGGTGCGGCGCTGCGGGTGGCGAGCGGATCCACCGCCAACCGCCGCTGCTCGGCTTCCTTGGCTACTTCCGGGTGGGCGGAGGCCAGGGTGTGGTTGCCCCCCACCGGGCTGAACACGCCGACCGACAAGGCTTCGTAGAGCCCGCCCGCATAACGGTCCACCTCCAGCCACAGGGAATTCCCCCGGGAATCCTTGCTGACATGGCCGCTGCCATCAAGGGTGTAGCCCTGCACGCCCAGCAGATATTTGTCGCCCGACGGCATCAACCCGGCGCCGATCACCACCGTGCCGGCGGTCAAAATGCCCGCCAGCAAGCCGAACAGGCCGCCGCCGGCCTGATCCACCACCGGATGAAAGCCCAGGTTCTTGCGCACCGCGGCCTTGACCCCCAGCCGCAAGGCGATCAGCACCACGGCATAAGGCAGCAGCAGGCCAAGCCCCCAGCCGCCGGCCCACCCCATGCCCAGCATCCAATGGGCCACCGGCTCCCACAAGGCAAAGGCCAGCAAGCCGGCGGTGATGACCACCAGCAGGTTGAGGAAGGCCGAGAACAGCCCGTAGGTGGACCACAAGACGACCATACCCAGAAGAAAGACGCAAACGAAAATATTGAGAATCATGCGGGAAACTCCGAAAGGAGTGTGAATGCGGAAAAAAGCGGGGGGGATGGGCGCGACACTCAGGCCGAAGCGTTCAGCACGCGGGTGACTTCGCGCACATCGGTGACCCCGGCCGCGACATGGGCCAGAGCGGCCTCCTGCAGGGTTTTCATCTTGTTCTTGCGCATGTGGACGCGCAATTCTTCGTGGCGGCCGGCCGCCAGGAAAGTGCGGCTGGCTTCATCGAGCACCAGCACCTCATAGGCGCCGATGCGCCCCTTGTAGCCCACGCCCAGGCAGTCGGGGCAGGATTGCTCGTTGTTGCCCTTGATCACCTTGCCGGATGCCTTGTACAGCATGCCGTCCTGCGGCAGGGTCAGGTTGATCTTGCGCATCGCATCCGCATCGGGCTGATACGCCACACGGCAGGAATGGCACAGGCGGCGCACCAGGCGGGCTGAAATCGCCCCGGCCACCGCATGCGCCGAAGCGCGGGTGTCGCCGCAGGCCGTCTGCCAGGCCTGCAATGCGGTGAAGGTGTCCTTGGCGGAGATGGGAATGTAAAACCGCACAGTCTCGGCCTCGCCCAAAATGGTTCTGGCCATGGCCGGATCCAGCACCCCGTTGGGCAGGGCCATCACTTCGGGCTCGGAACGCAGCATGGCGGCGAATTGGGCGTTGATCTGCTCGTTGGTGCCGTTTTCCGGGTACTTCATGTGCTTGGCACCATCGATTTCGACCTGGGGCGTGCGCTCGTACACCATCAGGGTGCTGGTGTAGGCGTCATGTTTTTTGATCAGGCTGTAAAGCACCGCCGAGCCGCCCTGCTGCGGGGGCACGGCGATCAGCACCACGCGGCCGCGGGTGTTGACCAGGCCCAGCACCGCCTCCTTCTGCTCCGGGGTGTAACCCAGGAAATCAAAGGGCACATCGCCGCGCTTGGCCGCGTTGATTTCAAAGGTGAGCGAAATCGAGCGGGTGGTGCCGATGCTGGTCACCTGCAACTGGTGGCGGCCGTGCCCCTCGATCTCCACGAAGATTTTCCCGGTCTGCTTGCGGCGCACTTCGTTGACATCCATGCCGGCTTTGCCTTTAAGGAAGTTGATGACTTCCAGCGCCAGCTTGGGCTCCGGCGCCTGCTGGGGGTATTCCACCCCGTCCAGCCACACGCGCAGTTCCGCCGTCTCCTTGGACACGGTGAACTCCACTTTCTGGGCGTTCCTTGGCACGGCGAACTCCATGGTCTCGGTGAACACCTTGAAGGCCTGCGCCTGCGAATCGGCGCCGATCGGCAAATCGAGGAATGTTTCGTCCTTGCCCAGCAATTTGACCACCGCCTTCTGCTGCACCTTTTCCTGCTTGGTGCGCTCGTATTTTTTCAAATAACTGCGGTAATCAAGGGTCCACTTTTCATGCGGCTGCACTTTCTGGTTGCGCAGCACCACATACATGCCGACATCGCCGGCCAGAATCAGCACCGCCAACAGCAACCCCACCGCAAAAAAGGGCACCACCCCCAGCAGCAGCAACGCCAGGCAGGCGGCGCCCACATGGACGCCCGACCACAGGCGGCGCTTGAAGAAGAAGAAATCGGCGTCCTTGTCGAGGTGGCCGACCGCCACCGCCCATCCGGTGAACAAGGCAAAGGCGATCAGCGGCTTGACCAGGCTGACCAGGACTTCAGGCTGGGCGTGGATGTCGGCGGCAAGTGGCAGCATGGGAGGAATCCGAAAAAAGGCGTGAAGCGCTGGAAAAACAGGTTTGAATCACGGAAAAAGACCAAAAGCCAAGCTTACTTGGTGTGGATGCCGCGCAAGCGCATCTTGAGTTCCTCGGGCGACGGCGCGTTGGCGATGGCCACCCGCGGATGGACATAGTTGTTCTCCACCAACCACACCAGTGAATCCATGTAACTCTGCATGCCGCCGGAGCGCTGCTCGTAAATCACCTTTTCAAGGTCGCCTTCGCGGCCTTCCAGAATGCAGCGGCGGGTCGGGGCGCTTTGCAGCAGAATCTCCACCGCCGGCACCCGCGGAATGTCTTCGCGGATGGTGGGCAGCAGTTTCTGGTACACGATGCCCTGCATCTGGTAGGCCATCAGCGCGCGGATGGCCTCGCGTTCGTTGACGGGGAACAGGTCGTAGATGCGGGCGAAAGCCTGCGAGCACGACGAGGCATGGATGGTGCCGAATACCAGGTGGCCGGTTTCGGCCGCCTGCAGCGCCGCCTCGAAGGTTTCGCGGTCGCGCATTTCGCCCACCAGCACCACGTCGGGGTTTTCGCGCACCATCGCGCGCAAGGCAATGCCGAAGTTGGACACATCAATGCCAATTTCACGCTGGTTGATCATCGCCTTGGCATCTTTGAACAGGTACTCGATCGGATCTTCGATGGTCAGGATGTGGCACTGGCGGGTCTCGTTGATTTTCTGCAGCATGGCCGCGATGGTGGTGCTCTTGCCCGAGCCGGTCACCCCGCACAGCAGCACCAGCCCCTGGCGCACTTCGCACAGCGCCTCGACGCTGGCCGGCAGCAGCAATTCGGAGGTGTTAAGGATTTTGTTGGACACCCGTCTGGCCGCCACCGCCACCCGGCCGCGGGTCATGAACACATTGAGGCGGAAGCGGTGCCGCTCGCCATCCACATCAAAGTCCACCGCCATATCGGCCGAGCCGAATTGCGCCAATTCTTTGAGGTGGTATTCGGTGAGTGCGGAACGCACCCAGCCGTCAAATTCTTCGACGGTGGGGGCTGGGGTGTCCAGCCGCCCCAACGCCCCGCGCACGCGCACTTTGGGCGCTTCGCCCCCGCGCATGATGAGGTCGGAGGCCTGCAGCTGGACCGCCGCCCGGAAATATTTGGCAAGTGGCGTATCCCCCATGGTTTTGGCATTGGGATTGACCACATGCAAAATTGAACTGCCGTGTTTTTCTTCGAGACTCATGGACATTCCACGGAAAAAGGGGAATTTCCCCGGTCGGCGCCGGAGTAGCGTGTTCTAATCTAACACCCCTTTTTGCAAAAGGAAAGAGAAAAATTCCAAAAAAATAGCCGGTCGCCGAAAACGCCGCCGGCGCGCGTTGTTCTTTCTCAAATCCAGCGAACGCGGCGGGGCGCAGGGCTGGCGGGTCAAGGAACCCCGACCGTTAGGGAGGGGACGCTGGCACGC
>CAZVNU010000208.1:0-4651 GCA_964628335.1 uncultured Phycisphaeraceae bacterium | reverse complement strand
CCCGGTGGTGCATGTCTACGGCACGCCGGAAGAAATGGGCAGCCAGTACGGCACCCTGCTCAAGGAACCCCTGCATACGCTGGTCAATTACATCGAGTGGTTCGTCCCCGAGCGCAAGCAAGGTTGGCTGATCGAAGAAGCCATGCTGGCGGAACCCTCCCTGCCGGAAGACCTGCGCATCCAACTCAAAGCCATGGCCAAGGCCGCCGATCTGCCCTATGGCATGGTGGTGGCCCTCAATTTGACCGCCAAAATGCATTGCAGCACTTTGGCGGTTTGGGGCCCGGCCAGCGCCAACGGAAACCTGGTGATGGGGCGCAATTCCGATTATTGGGGCGCGGGCCTTTCCGACCGCCTGGGGCTGGCGGTGGTGTACCACCCCACCCATGGGCATGCGGTGGCCTCGTTCAACTTCCTGGGCATGATGGGCGCCTTCACCGGCATGAACGACCAAGGCGTGTGCTTTGGCAACATGCTGGTGTTCAACGCCAAAGACGACCGGCAAAACCCGCAGGGTCTGACCATCCAGCTCCTGATGCGCCAAGCAGCCCATGCCTCGGCCAGCACCGGCGCCTATGTGGATTTTTTGAAGCAGGCCAGGCATGCCATCCCGATGAATGTGATGGCCGCCGACCCCACCCAGGCCGCCGTCGTCGAACTCTCTCCCGCCGCGCCCGCGGTGGTGCGGCGGGCGGCAACGGGCCAGTCGTGGGTGGCGGCCTCCAACCATTTCCGCGACGGCGCCACCGCCTGCCGCGAAGTCCACTGCGCCCGCTACGGTTCGCTGGCCGCAGCCGGGCAGGCGGGGCAGGACGGCACCGCCCCCATGACGGCGGCCCTGATGCAAAAAGCCCTGTATGACGCCCGCATCCGCGTTGTCAATCTGCAGGCGGTGGTGTTTGAGCCGGCCGCCCGCCGGGCGTATGTGAGCGTCAACAAAACCCCGGCCTCGGCCGGGCCTTATGTGGTGTTTGACATGGAAAAACTGTTCGCCGGGCGCGAAGACCCGGTGATTGCCCCGCCCGCCCCGCCTGCGGCGCCGGCCCGCATCGGGCCGGCCCATTGGGAAAACTAAACCGGCCTTCTCCCCGTTATACTTGCGCCTCATGCCCCGCCCCGCCTTTTATTTCTGGTTCGCCTTCCCCACCCGCTAAGCAGGGCCTCTTTCCTCTTGGACAAGAAACCACCCTGCCAAGCGCGGGGTTTTTCTTTGTCCTGCGACGCTTCTTGCGCCCCCGCCTTCCGCCTTTTGCCAGCCTCCCATGACCACCACCACCTTCAATCTCCGCGTGCGCGGCCTGCACGCCATCACCAGCCCCGCCCAAATGCGCGCCGAAGTGCCCGCCAGCGAAGCGGCCCTGGCCACCACCGCCACCGCCCGCGCTGAGATCTGCCGTATCTTGAACCGCCAGGACGACCGCCTGCTGGTGGTCATCGGCCCCTGCTCCATCCATGACCGCGCCGAAGGCATGGAATATGCCCGCCGCCTCAACGCGTTGCGCCTGGCCTACGCCGAAAAACTCTGCATCGTGATGCGCGTGTATTTCGAGAAACCGCGCACCACCGTGGGCTGGAAGGGGCTGATCAACGACCCCAACCTCGACGGCTCGTTCCAAATCGACACGGGTCTGCGCATCGCCCGCGAAATCCTGAACGACATCGCGGCCATGGGCCTGCCCACCGCCACCGAGGTGCTCGACCCCATCACCCCCCAGTACATCGCCGACCTGGTGGCTTGGGGCGCCATCGGCGCGCGCACCACCGAAAGCCAAACCCACCGCCAGATGGCCTCCGGCCTGTCCATGCCCATCGGCTACAAGAACGGCACCGACGGTGGCCTGCAAGTGGCCCTCGACGCCATGCAGGCCGCGCGCATGCCGCACCATTTCCTGGGCATCGACGACGATGGCCGCTGCTGCGTGGTGGAAACCGCCGGCAATCCCGAAGGCCATGTGATCCTGCGCGGCGGCTCGGGCAAGCCCAACTACCACCCCGAATTCGTCGCCGACGCCGCCCGCCGCCTGGAAGCCGCCAAGCTGGAGCCCTCGATCATGATTGATTGCTCGCATGCCAACTCGGACAAGAAACACGAGAACCAGGAGGCCGTGTTCCGCTCCATCCTCGACCAGCGCGCGGCGCGCGCCACCGGCGCCAAGGTTGCCGGCGCCGCCCTGCCCAAGCCCTTCATCACCGGCGCCATGATCGAATCCAACCTGGCCGAAGGCGCGCAAAAATTGCCCGATTGCCCGGCCGGTACCGATGTGCGCAAGCTGCTCAAGCCCGGCATCTCCATCACCGATGCCTGCCTGGGCTGGGACAAAACGGAGCAACTGCTCAAAGAGGCGTTTGAGCGGGCGGTGTGAGTGAAAATGCGATTGCATTGCCCCGGCCAAGCCATCCCCTGAAAACAACAACAACAACAACAACGCGCGCCGAGATGACGGCGCGCGTTGTTGTTTTCAGGGGATGGCTTGGCCGGGGATGTTCTTACGCACAGGGAAAATCATTTCCCCCACAGCGGGGCCACCACGCCGCCGCTGGCGCCCAAACGGCCCTGGTATTGGCGGGCCGAATCAAAGGTGCTGAACTGGCCCACCTGCACCAGGAACACCTCGATATTCGAGGCGTTCTTGGCCTTGATGACGCGGGGGGCGGCCAGGCGCAGGGCATCGGTCTTGGCCTTCCACTCGGCCGCCACGCGCTGGGCGTTGTGGATGTCCATGAACGAGCCCACCTGCAGGGTGTAACCGGTCACATTGATCTGGCGCTGGATGTCCTTCTTGAGCGCGGCGTCTTGGGTGTACTTCATGGCCAGGATCAAATGGATGCGGGCATCCGACCAGTAGTTCAATTTCTGCTCGGCGATGCCGGCTTGGTAATAGGCCAGGGCGCGCTGCTCGCCGGTGATCAAATCGGTGGCCTTGAGCAAGGCTTCGACACCGGCCTTGAACTCGGTCAGTTCATTGCGGACCATGCCCAGTTCGGCCAAGGCCGGGCCGCGCAAGCCGGCGTCCCGGCTGTCGGCGGCCTGCCCCAGCAAAACGGCGGCATCGTGGCGGCGGTTCAGTTTGCGGGCCGCCATGCCGGCGATGTAGGCCGCCTCTTGGCGGGTTTGCAGCGAATATTTCAGGTTGTCGGACACCGCCTTGCCCTGGGCAAACGCTTCGGCGGCATCATTGGCCTTCCATGCGCCATACACGCCCGCCAATGCCGAAGGCGCCGACCCGGCGCCGGATGGCTGGGCGGTCTTGCAACCGGCCGCGCCGATCAACGCAAGGGAAACGGAAAGGGCCAACGCGGCGGGGCGGATATTCATGGGAAGGCTCACGGGTGCATGGGGCGAATCACGAAGGCCGGATTGTAGCGCCCCGCCACCGCCTGTACCCTACCCTTAATGTCCCTGCTTGCCCCCATTCTGTGGAATCTCCTCACGCACCCCAAGCGCATCGCCGTCAGCGACGACCAGGGCAGCCATGCGTCCCTGAAAATCGCCGGGGGAGCCTTCCATTTGGCGCGCTTTATCGCCAAAACGACGCAAAGGCAAACGGTTGGCCTGATGTTGCCCACCGGGGTCTCTTTTCCCATGGCTTTGCTTGGCGCGTGGCAAGCCGGCAAAACCGCGGTGCCGGTGAATTACCTGCTGGAAAAAAAAGCCCTGCACCATGTGATTGCCGATTCGGGCATGGACACGCTGCTGACGGTCGGCAAACTGCTGGAACACATCGGCGGCGAAAGCATGATTCCGCCCGGGGTCAAAGTCATCAAATTGGATGAATTGAAATTTTCCGGCCTGCCGCCGCTGCGCTTTTTCAAACAACCCAAAGAGGATGATCTGGCGGTCATCCTGTACACCTCCGGCACCTCCGGCCTGCCCAAGGGCGTGATGCTGACCCACGGCAACCTGGAATCCAATGCGCGCGGCGCCGTGGCCCACGCGCAACTCAAGACCGCCAACACCTTCCTTGGCGTACTGCCCAACTTCCACGCCTTTGGCATCACGGTGCTGACCTTGGTGCCCCTGCTGCTTGGCGCGCGCGCCGTCTACACCGCCCGCTTCGTGCCGCGCCGCTTGGTCGAACTGATGGAGAAGGAGCAGGCCGATGTCTTCATCGCCGTGCCCTCGATGTTCACCGCCCTGCTCGGCGCGAAAAACGCCTCGCTGGACGCCGGCAAAAACCTGCGTTTCGTCGTTTCAGGCGCCGAGCCGCTGCCGGAAGCCGTCGCCGGGGACTTCAAGCGCGTTTTTGGGGCGCAAATCCTCGAAGGCTACGGCCTGACCGAAACCAGCCCGGCCTCGCACTGGTCCACGCCTTGGGCCAGCAAGCCGCGCAGCGTGGGCAAGGCCCTGCCTGGCGTGCGCACCTTCATCGTGGACGCGCAGAAAAACATCCTGCCGCCCGACACCGATGGCGAAATCCATCTGGCCGGGCCCAACCTGATGGCCGGCTATTGGAACCGCCCCGATCTCACCGAAGAAGCCATCACCTACCTTGAAATTCCCGGCGAAGAAAAGCCGGTGCGCTGCCTCAAGACCGGCGACATCGGCAGGCAGGACATTGAAGGCTATCTGTGGATCACCGGCCGCAAGAAGGAAATGCTGATCGTCGCCGGCGAAAATGTGTTCCCCCGCGAGATCGAGGAAGTGCTCAAC
>CAZVNU010000207.1:0-4659 GCA_964628335.1 uncultured Phycisphaeraceae bacterium | reverse complement strand
GCCAGATGCTGGATCTGGTGGTCGCGGGGCGCGCGCAACAACTGCACCGCCAGTTCGGCCATGGATTGCAGGTGAAAGACGCTGGTGCGGGTTTTTCTCATGGGGTCGTCCCTTGGCAACTGCCGTCAAGAGCCGCCAACTCAAGGCCGAATTGGGTGATGGCAGCCTGCTCGCGCGGGCCGATGTCGAAGCGCAGGATGTCGGCCAGGTAGCGGCGCGCCAGCGCGCCGGCCGGCCAGCCCAGTTCCGGCCCGTAGCGGTCGGCGATGGCCGCGCGCCGGGCATCGTTGGCCAAGCGTTGGGCCGCCAGCAAGGCGGGCAATTCGCCCAAGTCTTCGCCGATTCGCTTCATCCACACCGCAAACACGAACGGCAGGCCGGTGGCTTCTTTCCAGGCCGCGCCAAGGTCCAGCGTCCAGGGAAAGGTGGTCGCTTTGGGCGCGCGGGTGATCACCTTGTCGCCGATCAGCAGCACCGCATCGGTGTCGCTCGCCTCGGTGATCGGGCGCAATGCCGGGGTCAAGCCGTGGCGCCACCGCCAGAGCACCCGCAGCAGGTTGACGCTGGCATGGCTGTCGGGGTCGGCCGCCACCGTGCGTATTTGCGCCAGCGGCACGCGCGAAAACAGTTTGACGGTCAATGTTTCGCCGTCGGAGGCGATGCCGCCCACCGGCACCATTTCCAGGAGATCGCGGTTTGCAAACAGGTCGAACACCGGGCACAGGGCCAAATTCACTTCCTTTTCCAGCAGCATGCGCGGCAATTGCGCCGGCACCGCGAAGCGCAAATCAAAGCGGGGGTCATCCTCCAAGCCGGCGATCAGCGGCTTGGTGTTGAGATAGGAGACGCAGCCGAGGCGGTGGGACATGAAGGAGATATTACAATCCCCGCATGTCCAGAGAAGAACTCCCCACCGCGCAAATCCTGATCGTGGATGATGAAGCGGACCATGCCGAAGTCATGGCCGAGGCCCTCAAACGCATGGGCCATGTCTGCACCGTGGTCCACGGCCTGTCCGGCGCCGAGGATGAATTGCGCCACGGCGGCTTTGATCTGGTCGTCACCGACCTCAAGATGCACGGCGAGGAAGACGGCCTGAGAGTGCTGGAAGCCGCCCGCAAACACCAGCCCAACGCGGAAACGGTGATGGTGACGGCCCACGGCGACATTCCCACCGCCAAAAAAGCCATCCGTGGCGGGGCCTATGAATTCATCGAAAAACCGCTTGATTTGGAGGTGTTCCGCACCCTGTGCGCGCGGGCCATCGAGACCGTGTTCCTCAAGACATCCAATCAGGAACTGCGTTCGCGCATCGATGAGAAGTACGGCTTCGAGGGCATCATCGGCGAGAGCCGGGCCATCCGCGACATCATCCAGCGCCTCAAGATGATCGCCCCCAGCGACATTCCGGTGCTGATCACCGGCGAAAGCGGCACCGGCAAAGAGCTGGTGGCGCAGGCCCTGCACACCCATTCCAAACGCAAAAACGGCCGTTTCGTGCCGCTCAATTGCGCCGGCCTGTCGGAATCCATTTTGGAGGACGAATTGTTCGGTCATGTGCGCGGCGCTTACACCGGGGCCGACAAGGAGCGCCAGGGCCGCTTCGAATACGCCGACAAAGGCACCTTGTTCCTGGACGAAGTCGGCGACATGCCCGCCGCCATGCAGGCCAAACTGCTGCGCGTGCTCGAATCGGGCGAAGTGGTGCGCCTGGGCGACAACGCCGCCCGCCATGTGCATGTGCGGGTGATTTCGGCCACCAACCACGACTTGAAGAAGCAGGCCGAAGGCGGCGATTTCCGCGGCGACTTGTATTACCGTCTGGCCGGCGTCACCCTCAACCTGCCGGCCTTGCGCGAGCGGACCGAAGACATCCCGCTGTTGGTCCGTCATTACGGCGCGCAATACGCCCAAGAGATGGACAAGCCCGCGCCGGAACTGGCCGACGACGCCGCGATGATGTTGATGAAATTCGGCTGGCCCGGCAACATCCGCCAATTGAAGAGCGTGGTGCAAAACGCCGTCATCGTGATGGACGGCGCCAAGATCGAGCCCCGCCATCTGCCGCCCGAAGTGCGCGGTACCGATGGTGTCGCCGCCGAAGGCGAAGTCGTGCGCGGCGTTGCCAGCATGGACAAGTTGGAAAAGAACGCCGTGAGAAACGCCTTGGTCGCCGCCGCCGGCAACCGCGAAAAAGCCGCCGAAATGCTTGGCATGGGCGAGCGGACGCTGTACCGGAAGTTGAAGGAATACGGGATCAGGTAAAGCGGGGGGGGCTTTCACAACGGATCAGGCCGTTTTTGGAGGGAAGATTGGGCATGTCAACTCCAAATCCGCCAAATGTTCGGCTATCCTTACCGCCTTGCCGGCTCGTGTTTGGGCTGGCCCGGTCGCCACTGGGCGGGCCGGTGTGTCTTGGGCCGTTGGCCCGTCTTTTTGCGAGTCTGCCATGTCTTCCACCGCTTTGCGTACTGACATCCGTTTTGACCAATTGGGCCTGCGCCCCGAAGTGCTTCAGGGCATCACCCAATATGGTTTCGAGCACCCCACCGACATCCAAGCCGAGCTGATTCCGGCGGTGCTGGCCGGCCATGATGCCATCGGCCAGGCCCGCACCGGTTCGGGCAAGTCGGCGGCTTTCGGCCTGCCGGTGATGAATTTGTGCGAGCCGGGCATCAAGGGCCAGTGCCTGGTGCTGGCGCCCACCCGCGAGTTGGCGGTGCAGTTGACGGTGGAGTTGCAGGCCTTGGCCAAGTTCACCGGGCTCAATGTGGTTTCCATCATCGGCGGCGAGGCGATCGGCAGCCAGCAGAAGCTGTACCAAAAGGGCGGTGAAATCCTGGTCGGCACCCCGGGGCGGGTGATGGATCTGGAGGACCGCGGCATCATCGATTTTTCCCGCATCCGCTTCGTGGTGCTCGACGAGGTGGACCGCATGCTTGACATCGGCTTTCGCGAAGACATCCGCAAAATTCTGCGGCTGTGCCCGCAGGGCAAGCAGACCATTTTCGTCTCCGCCACCATCAGCCCGGAAATCGAAAGTCTGGCCCGCAGCCACCTGCACGAGGATGTGGTCAAGATTCGTACCGTCACCGGCTCGCTCACGGTGTCGCAGGTGGACCAGTCCTACCTGCCGGTGGAGCCGTGGGACAAGCGCTCGCTCTTGCTGCACCTGCTTCGCCACGAGGAGCCGGCGGCCACCATCGTGTTCTGCCGCACCAAGATGACGGTGCAGAAAGTCGCCGATTACCTCAAGGACAAGGGCATTTCAGCCCACAGTATCCACGGCGACCTGACCCAGGGTGCCCGCACCAAAGTGATGCAGCAGTTGCGCGATGAAAAGCTGGATGTGTTGGTGGCCAGCGATCTGGCGGCGCGCGGCCTGGATGTGGACCACATTTCGCATGTGATCAACTACGACCTGCCCGAAGACCCGGACAATTACATCCACCGCATCGGCCGCACCGCCCGCGCCGGCCGCCACGGCACGGCCTGGAGTTTCGTCTGCCCCGACCAGGGCCAGTTGCTGACCGAGATCGAGAAATTGGCCGGGGTGGAAATTCCCAAGAAGGAATACCCCGACTTCAAGCCCGGACCGCCGCCGGCCGACATCCGCGAGCGGCGCGAGCGCGATGCGCTGAACAAGGACAAAATCACCACCCACGCCGACCGCCAGATTGCGGTCGCCAAGGTGACGGCCGACACCCATTCCGCCGAGGAATTGGCGCGCATGTTCCCGGGCGGGGTGATCCCTTCCGGCCCGCCGATGAAGCGCGGTTTGGGAGGCAAATTCCGCACGCGCGGGCGGTAAAAACAATCCCAATCAGCCCCCGGGACTATCTGAACAACGGGTATGACTCCCCGGTTGAAAATAAATCGGCGCCCAGGGCCAGCATGCGGCCGGGGTTTTCCGGTGAGCCGGTGCGCAGGGACAACAGGCAGGCGGCGCAGCAGGCCAAGGCTTCGGGCGAGGGGCTCCGGCCCGGTTCGTCTTGGGTGAGCAAATGCCGCCACTGGTCCAAGATGACCGTGCTGCGGTCGGGTTGGCTGCCGTCAAGGGCGGCGGAGGCGTGCAGGTTGCCTTTGCCGGTCACCAAGTCCAAGGTGCGGTGCTCGGGGCCGGAATCGGCGCACAGGAGCGAGATGCTGCCTTCGCCGGGCAAGACGCCGTGCGCGGTCAGGCGGCCGGCCAAGCCGTCCAGCCCCGAGGGCGCTTGGCCCACCGGCCCGAACAGGGCGGCGTGGATGCGGTCGGGCAAGGGGGCGAAAGCCAAGGCCGCTTCCCATGCATCCAGCAGGCGGGCGAGCAGGGCGGCGTCGTCGTGGGCGCCGGTGGAAACCACATTCACCACGCTCTGGCTGCCGGCCAAGGCGCGGGCCTGCGTCTTGGCGGCGATCAACCCCGGGGTGTCGAGCATGGAGCCGGCCAGCACCACCCGCGCGCCGCCGGGTTTGTGGACCGGCGGCAGCGGCTCGCGGCAAATCAGAATGACCGGCTTGCCATCCACCAACGGCAGGTTGTCGGGGTGCACATCTTCATTGGTCAGGGCCAGTATCCAGCGCGGCTTGTGGGCGATCACCATGGCGCGCAGATCGTCGCCGCCACGCAAGCCAAGCGGCACCACCGTGGTCTGGCCGGGGCGCAGCGAGGCGCTGCCG
>CAZVNU010000206.1:1896-4659 GCA_964628335.1 uncultured Phycisphaeraceae bacterium | reverse complement strand
TTCGCCGCCCTCTCCGACACCACGCCGGAAGTGGTCTTGGAGGCCGTGCAAGTCGCCAAGAAGCACGGCACCATCGTCTCCTACGACCTCAACTACCGCCCCTCGCTGTGGAAGGGCATCGGCGGCAAAGCCAAGGCGCAGGAAGTGAACCGCAAACTGGCCAAGTACATCGATGTGATGATCGGCAACGAAGAAGACTTCACCGCCTGCTTGGGGCTAGAGGTCGAAGGCACCGACGAGCACCTGTCCGCCATCGACCCGGCCAACTTCAAGAAGATGATCGACCAGGCCGTGGCGCAATTCCCCAACTTCAAGGCCGTGGCCACCACCTTGCGCAACGCCAAGACCGCTTCGACCAACGACTGGGGCGCGGTGCTGTGGACCGGCGGCAAGTTCTACGATTCGATCATGCGCCCCGATTTGGAAATCTTGGACCGCGTCGGCGGCGGCGACTCCTTCGCCTCCGGCCTGATCTACGGCCTGATGGAAGGCAAGGGTGGCGATGCCGCAGTCAACTACGGGGCGGCCCACGGCGCCTTCGCCATGACCACCCCCGGCGACACCACCACCGCCTCGCTGGCGGAAGTGGAAAAGTTGATGCAAGGCGCCGGCGCCCGCGTGGACCGCTAAACCCCGGGAACGCGGGACACCCGTCCCGTTCAAAAAAACATTCCTCATCCTCAGGTCTGGCGACCCGCGCCCCAAGCGCAAGTTCCTCTGCCCCCTCCAGGACTCCCCATGAAAAAGACCCTCCCCCTGCTGCTGGCCCTGGCCTCTTTCTCCTGCGCCACGCAACCGGAAGCCCCGCGCACCGCGCCGCCGGCAGAGACCCCCTCCGTCACCCTGACTTTGGGCGACACCACCCAAGCCAAGGCCATCCATCCGCTGTTCAGCGGCATCAGCATGGAGACGGAGACGGTTCGCCCCGCGGCGGATGGCACCCATTACTTCAGCGCCGACAACACCCGCCTGATCGCCCTGTTCAAGCAGCTGGGCGTCAAGCACCTGCGCATCGGCGGCAACACCGTGGACGACAAGACCAAAACCCCCGGGCTGGCCGACATCGACGCGCTGTTCGCTTTCGCCAAGCGCGCCGGCGTGAAGGTCACCTACTCCGTGCGCCTGAAAAACGGCAATCCGGCGGAAAGCGCCGTGATCGCCAAGCACATTTACGACCACTACCCCGACCTGATCCACGGCATCACCATCGGCAATGAATGCGACCAGTACATCGGGTGGGCTGGCTACCTCGCCGCCGCCAAGGCCCATGCCAAAGCCATGCGCGCGGTGGCGCCGGCCCTCACTTTGAACGGCCCGGACATCCACCTGGAGTACCATTGGCTGCTCAATTACGCCAAGGCGTTCAAGAATGTGGAGAAGATCGAATACATCGGCGCCCACGCCTACTTCGGCGGCAACGCCTACGGCAACAAAAAGCCGGTGCAGGAACGCGACCCGGCCCCGCTGCGCGCGGAAATGCTCTCGCCCGCTTGGCATGCCAAGTACAACGGGTTCTACAAGAGTTTCGGACCGGAGCTGGCCAAGCAGGGTCTGCCCTACCGCTTGGATGAAACCAACACCTATTACATCGGCGGTGCGCCGGGCGCGAGCAATTCGATGGCCGCCGCCGTCTGGGCCACGGACTACCTGTACTGGTGGGCGCAGCACGGCGCGCAGGGCATCAACTTCCACACCGGCACCACCCTGCCCTTCGTCAAAGGGGCCCTGCCCCACGACGCCCTGCGCAAGCCCTGCTACTACGCCGTGCTCTGGGCCTTGCCCCAGGATGCCTACGCCACCCAGGCCGTCGGCTACGGGCTCAAGGCCTTCGACTTGGGCAGCCACGGCAAACTGTTCCCGATCCAGGTGACTGCGGCGGACAAGGCCAATGTCGTCGCCCATGCGGTGCTGGCCGACGATGGCAGCGTGTTCGTGACCATCCTCAACAAGGAGATCGGCGGCAAGTCCCGCGTGATTGCCGTAAGCCAGCCCAAGGACGCCCGCTTCAACCGCGCCGAGTCCATCGCCCTTGGCGTGAAGAACCATGATGCCGGCGCCACCGAGGGCTTCACCTTGGGCGGCGCCGGCATCGGCACCGACGGCTCCTGGAACGGCCAATGGGACAAGGTGGCCACCGAGGGCGACACGCTCGCCGTGACCGTCCCGCCGACTTCCGCCGTCATCTTGCACTTGAGCAAGTAGACGGATCGCGGCGGCGCGTTTTTTCCCCTTCGCTTTTCCGAAAGTTCCAATGTCCCAGCCTTCCACCGACGCCAATCCCACCCCCCGCATGACCCAGTTCCGCTGGGTCATTTGCGCCCTGCTCTTCTTCGCCACCACCATCAACTACATGGACCGGCAGATCCTGTCGCTGCTCAAGCCGACGCTGGACGGGGAACTGGGCTGGACCAACGAGCAGTACGGGATGATCAATTCGATCTTCACCTTCTTCTATGGCGCCGGCCTGCTGGGTTTCGGCTGGTTGATCGACAAGGTGGGCACCAAGGCGGGCTACGCGCTGTCCATCGCCGGCTGGAGTCTGGCCGCCGCCGCCCATGCGCTGGTCTCCAGCGTGCCGGGCTTCGGCGTGGCGCGGGCGGCGTTGGGGTTGGCCGAGGCCGGCAACTTCCCGGCGGCGGTGACGGCGGTGGCGCAATGGTTCCCCAAGCGGGAACGGGCCTTCGCCACCAGCCTGTTCAACGCCGGCGCCAATGCCGGCGCCATGCTGGCCCCGGCATTGGTGCCGCTGGTGGCCGAAGCCTG
>CAZVNU010000206.1:0-1886 GCA_964628335.1 uncultured Phycisphaeraceae bacterium | reverse complement strand
GCAGGCCCTGGCCGATTTTCAGATCTTCCGCCTGGTGGCCGAAGCCTGGGGCTGGCGCAGCGCCTTCGTGATGGCGGGGGTGGCCGGCTTCTTGTGGCTGTTCCTCTGGCTCCCGCTCTTCTCTCAGCCGCGCGCCAACCGCTTCGCCAACGCGGAGGAAGTGAGCCACATCGAAGAAGGCGTGGACGCCTCCTTGCCGACGGAGAAAATCTCGTGGCGGCGCCTGCTTGGCGTGCGCCAAACCTGGGCGGTGTTGGCGCTCAAGGTGTTCACCGATCCGGTCTGGTGGTTCTTCCTGATCTGGCTGCCGGATTTCTTCAAAAAGGCCCGCGGCCTGGACATCAAGGACAGTTGGCATTTCCTGGCCGCCATCTACGCCATCGTCACCGTGCTCTCCATCGTGGCCGGCTGGGCCACCGGCAAGCTGATGCAGCGCGGCTGGAGCGTCACCCGCGCCCGCAAGACCGTGATGCTCATGTGCGCCTTGTGCGTGCTGCCCATCCTGTGCGTCACCCAATTGGGTTCTTGGATCACGCCGCTGTTTGGCGGCGACGAAGCGGCCGCGGCCACCACCGTCAACTGGTCCATCGTGGCGCTGATCGGCCTGGCCGGCGCGGCGCACCAGGCGTGGGCGGCCAATTTGTTCTCGTCCATCTCCGACATGTTCCCCAAGCAAACCGTCGGCTCCGTCACCGGCCTGGCCGGCATCGCGGGATGCGCCAGCAGCATGGTGTTCCCGCCGGTCTGCGGCTGGGTGCTGGACCATTACGCCGGCAACCTCGGCTACGGCATCCTGTTCGGCATTTGCGCCTTCGCCTATCTGATCGCCCTTGGCCTCTGCCATCTGCTGGCGCCGACCTTCGAGCCGGCCAAACTTTGATTTGTCCGGCCCTCTTCCCCCACCCCCTCTTTTCACGCGCCGCATGAACACCTCCCCCTTCTCGCTCTCCAACGAAATCGCCATCGTCACCGGCGGCGGCACCGGCCTTGGCCTTGGCATCTCCAAATGCCTGGCCGCCCAAGGCGCCCGCGTGGTCATCACCGGCCGGCGCGCCGATGTGCTGGCGGAAGCCGCCAAGGAAATCGGCCCCGGCACCCTGGCCGTGCAGGCCGATGTGACGGTGGCCGCCGACCGCGCGCGCCTGTTGGAAACCGTGCGCACCACCTGCGGCCGCCAGGCCAGCATCCTGGTCAACAACGCCGGCGTCCATCTCAAGAAGCCGGCCGATCAGGTGACGGATGAAGAATTCGCCAGCGTGGTGCAAACCCACCTGCACGCCAGCTTCGCCCTCTCGCGCGACATTTCCGGCGAGATGCGGGCCAACCAACACGGCGTCATCGTGATGATCGCCTCGATGGCCTCCTACCTTGGCATCCAGTCGGTGGTCGGCTACACCTGCGGCAAGAGCGGCGTGGTCGGCCTGACCCGCTCCCTGGCCAGCGAATGGTCCAAGGATGGCGTGCGCGTCAACGCCATTGCGCCCGGCTGGATCTTCAGCGACATGACCGCCAAGGCCCTGGACGCCGACCCGGCGCGCAAGGCCAAGGTGATGGGCCGCATCATGACCGGCAAGATGGGCGAGCCGCAGGACATCGGCTGGACCGCCGCCTTCCTGTGCGCACCGGCCGCCAAGTACATCACCGGCGCAGTGATCCCGGTCGACGGCGGCGGCTCGGTCGGCTTCTGATTTTTTGGGAGTGCGGCGCCGCGACGCCGCTTTCTCAGGGCCGGCACGACGGCCCTGAGAAAGAAAGGGAGCCGGTTCTCACGGCGGCTCCCCCACAACGGCGCGCGTCGTGCCGCGCTCCCCAAAGCGACGTCGTGCCGCCGCACTCCAAAACATACCGCCATGCCCACCCCCTCCCGCAATCCGCTCTCCGCCACC
>CAZVNU010000205.1:0-4659 GCA_964628335.1 uncultured Phycisphaeraceae bacterium | reverse complement strand
CGCGCCTGCCACGCCGCCGGCCCCGGTGGTCTGCGAAGCCTGCACCCCCGAGCCCGCCATCGCCTGTGCCCTGGCCGCCGACCTGATCGCCACCCTGGATGCCAAGCAAAAATCCAAGACGCTGTTGGCATGGGATTCACCTGATCGCACCCGCTGGCATTTTTTGCCGCTGCGTTTTCGCAAGGGCTTGCCGTTGGCGGAAATGACCGACGCGCAGCAGCGCAGGGTGTGGGGCTTGCTTGGATCGGTGCTGTCAGTCGATGCCTTGGCGCAGGCGCGCCTGACTTTGGATCGCGAAGCCAAGTTGGTGCAACTGGAGAAAAATCCGATCCGCGATCCGGCGCGTTACTTCCTCGCGGTGTTCGGCGACCCGTCTGGGCAAACGCCGTGGGGCTTTTCGTTCGAAGGCCATCACCTTTCGCTCAACTTCACCTTCGACAAAGCGCGATTGATTTCAGCCACGCCGATGTTTTTTGGCGCCAATCCGGCGACGGTGGCAGCGGAAGTTCAGGCGGGCGCGCCGCGTGCCACGCTGTATCAGGATGAAGACGCGCGCTTGCTGGCCTTCCACGCCATGCTGTCGCCCGCGCAGCAAGCCAAAGCGCAAATGCCGATCAAGGTGGCGCGGCAGGCCAGTGATGGCGGTGGCGCCGAAGCAAAATTGCCGGCCAAGCCGGCGGGCCTGTGCGCGGCGGACATGACGCCGGCCCAGCGCACGGCATTGCGCGCGCTCATCGCGGCGCAGGTGAACAAGGCGCAGGCGGGCTTGGCGAAGCAGGTGTGCGCCGAGGTTGAAAAAGAAGCGCCCGCCGCGCAGTTTTTCGCTTGGCATGGGGAGGCCAAAGCGGGGGAGGCGCATGCTTGTTTGATTCATACTGGCTTGGTGTGCGTGTTCGTCGACGCGCAAGTGGGGCACGGGCCGCCCAAGGCGAACCACCTGCACACGATGTGGCGGCGGGTGGGGAAGGATTTTTGAGTCTTTCAAATTGGACCGCCGACGCCCTCGTCGGCAAAACGGCAAGGAGGCTCAATGCCTCCTTGCCGTTCTTCTTCCGGTGAATAAGCATGCCGACGAGGGCGTCGGCGGTCCAGTTGGAAACTTGCGGCGTCAGCCGGCGTCGTACGCACCTTTGGCCGGCATCTGCCGCCAGGCGCTGGACCACCGCCAATCCCGTGGATCGTCCACCAGCTTGGCGCGGACGGGGTTGAGGTGGATGTAGGATCGGCACGCGTCGAAATGGTCGGCATCGCGGACCAAGCGATCGTGGTAATCCCGGTACCAAACCGTGCCGCCGCCCAGTGTGCGGGCGCTGATGGATTTCCACGCTTGGATGATGGAGGCCAACGGATGTTCCGGCGTTGAGCGCACCATCGCATGCACATGGTTGGGCATGATGACCCAGGCCAGCAATTGGTAGTGGTCGCCGTCCTTGGCAAGCAAAACCGATTCGATTTTTTCCGCCGCTTCCGGAGAGCGCAAAAGGCAGTCGCCGATGCCCGAATCAAGGAAGTGCTCCATTTTCCTCCGGCGTTCCGCATCGTCCGTTTCCCGCAGCACTTCTTCGGCCGCATGTTTGGGCAGGCTGTCAGCCAGCCGGAAGGTGACGGCTTGGGTCCGGCCGACGGATTCGAGATGCGGCAGGTACCCGCGCGAATGCCAGTGGTGGGTTGGGGAGGACACAAGGCGCAATTTACCTTGCCAAATGGACCGCCGACGCCCCCGTCGGCATTTTCCAGACGGCAATCCATGCCCAACAAAAAACCCAAGGCGTTGAGCCTTGGGTTTTTTCTGCCGACGGGGGCGTCGGCGGTCCATTTGTAGCCAGTTTTTTCACTTGCTCCAGCCGTTGCCGTACACCGCCTCTTCGCCCAACTCCTCCGCGATGCGGATGAGTTGGTTGTACTTGGCGTTGCGGTCCGAGCGGCAGGGGGCGCCGGTCTTGATCTGGCCGCAGTTGGTGGCGACGGCGAGGTCGGCGATGATGCTGTCCTCGGTTTCTCCGGCGCGGTGCGAGAGCACGGCGCTGTAGCCGTTGCGCTGGGCCAGGTTCACGGCGGCGAAGGTTTCGCTGAGGGTGCCGATCTGGTTGACCTTGACCAGGATCGCGTTGGCGGTCTTGGAGTCGATGCCCTTCTTGAGGAACTTGGGGTTGGTCACGAACAGGTCGTCGCCGACGATCTGCACCTTGTCGCCGACCTTGTCGGTGAGGTTCTTCCAGCCCTTCCAGTCGTTCTCGGCCAGGCCGTCTTCGATGGAGCGGATGGGGTACTTCTTGCACCAGTTGGCCCACATGTCCACCATTTCGTCGGAGGACACGACGCGCTTGGGGTCGCTCTTGAAGAAGCAGTAGCCTTCCTTCGCGCCCTTCTTGCCCTTGTTGAGTTTGTCGGCTTCGTTCCAGAGTTCGCTGGTGGCCGGGTCGAGGGCGACGAAGATCTGCTCGCCCCACTTGTAGCCGGCCTTCTTGACGGCGCTTTCGATGATCTGCAGGGCTTCCTCGTTGCTCTTGAGGTTGGGGGCGAAGCCGCCTTCGTCACCCACCGCGGTGGACAGGCCCTTGTCGTGCAGCACGCCCTTGAGCGCGTGGTAGATCTCGACGCCGGCGCGCAGGCCGGCGTAGAAGTCGGGGAAGCCCCAGGGCTGGATCATGAATTCCTGGAAGTCCACGGTGTTGTCGGCGTGCTTGCCGCCGTTGAGGATGTTGAGCATCGGCACCGGCAGCGTCTTGGCCGAGGAACCGCCGAGGTAGCGGTACAGGGGCAGGCCGGAGGATTCGGCGGCGGCCTTGGCCACGGCCAGCGAGACGCCCAGGATGGCGTTGGCGCCGAGCTTGGACTTGTTCTCGGTGCCGTCGAGCTTGATCAGCAGGGCGTCGATGCCTTCCTGGTCGCGGGCGTCGTCGCCGATGAGTTCGCCGGCGATCAGGGTGTTCACATTGTCCACGGCCTTGAGCACGCCCTTGCCGCCGAACTTCTTCTTGTCGCCGTCGCGCAGTTCGCAGGCTTCGTGCTCGCCGGTGGAGGCGCCGGAGGGCACGCCCGCGCGGGCGACGGTGCCGTCGGCCAGGCCGACTTCCACCTCGACGGTGGGATTGCCGCGGGAGTCGAGGATCTGGCGGGCGTGGACGAAATCAATGATGCAGGACATGTAAGGGTTCCTTGGTGGGGGAATGGGGAATTTAAGGGGCGCCATTCTAGGGGCGTCCGGGGCGAGGGGTGTATGACAAAAGGGTGCCGGGGGCGGCTTCAATCCCCTTGGGGCTCCTTGGCGCCGGACGCCAGCCGCCTGGGGTCGGTGCCGGCGATGATCTGGTCGATGCCGCTCTGGTTGAAGCCTTTGTAGCCGTCGTTGCGCTCCAGGTTCTCCAGGTGGGAGCCGACGGCGCCGTCCTTCTTGAAGGTTTCCGCCTGCTCCGCTGTGATGAGGCCGGCGGCAAGCAGCGCCGCCACCCGCTTCTCGTCCACCGGCCAGCGTTCGCCTTCGGAGAACTGTTGGCGCAAGTGCGGCAAGTCGCTGAAGGGGGCCATCATGCCGATGCCGCGTTCCTCCTTCAATTGCGCCCGCAGGGCGTCGAAGTCGAACTGGCATTCCAGGTGGTGCATGCCGGCCTGCAAAAAAGCTTCGCCGTGCAGGCCGCACCACAGGCCGACGGTGTTCAATTTATTGAGTTCGGGCAGGGAGTTGTGGGCGAAGTCGCCCAGGATCTCGGTGGGCAGGATGTCCACATCGGCGAACACGGTGATGCCGGCCACCGGCTGCTCCATCACCTGCGCCCCCCAGCCGGCGCCGGGGCCGGGCGAGAAGCGTTCGCGGCAATGCAGGCCAAGCGTCTCCATGAAGGCGACCAGGCTTTTGAAGTGGCGGCGGCTGGAACGGTAGGTGTGGTGGTCCTGGTTGCCAAAGCCAAGGCCCATCCGCTGCTGGCGCAGCCATTGGGCGTGGCCGGCGCGGTTGCGCCCCAGCCAGTAGCCGCGCTCGGCGGCGAAGAACAGGGCACAAGTCCAGTCGGCGCCCAGGTCCTTGATCGCCTTGTCGGCCAGCCCTTGCGCGTGGGCGAAGCCTTCGGCCTCGTCGTCGAAGCGGCGGCGGCGCAGGCGGAAGGCTTCGCCGTGGCGGGCGGCCCGCAGGCACAGGTCGGCGGAGTCCGGCGGCAGGTCCAGGCGGTTCCAGCCGCAGCGCTCGACGGACAGCAACTCCACGCCGTTCTCCTGCCCCCAGGTGGCGAAGCGCAAACGCCCGCCGGGCAGGCCGGAGATGGTTGGGTGCGGCGCCCCGGATGCATGGAATCCGCCTTGGCGGGCGGCGAGGAAGTCCGCCACGCTTTCCACTTTGATGCCGGCCCCGCGCACGCCGCCGGTGCGCAGGGTCGGCAGCACCGCGCCGGGGTGTTGCCAACAGGTGCCGCCGGCGCCCAAGTCCACGGGAACGAATCCCAAACGGCGCAAGTCATCCGCCGGATCGCCGGCCACCGCCAGGAAATCCAGCCAATCCAAAAGCCGGCCGCCGGCGTGGTCACGCAGGGACCGGTCAAAGCCGGCCAGCGCGGGGCTGTCCGCGCAAAGGGCTTCCAGTTGCGCCTTGACCCAGGCGAAGGCGGCGGGTCGGGGTTGCCAACGCACATCCGCCAAGGTTAAGGAGGGGGTGGGGGCGGGGGTGGA